>JALXDW010000429.1 GCA_027070385.1 Chromatiales bacterium | reverse complement strand
CACAGCTGACAGCAGGTGTGTTCACACTTATCTGCGATACATTTAAACTGCTGCATATAAGGTAAAGATAAAAGTTCGAACATGAATAAAGCCTGTTTTTGATTATTGTTATTCAGGTCGTTTGTTTAATATTATTAAAACGAACCAGAATCATACCACAGTATTTCTTTCCCTGATAAATTTCAACTCTGAATATTTTTGACTGTTTATCAACAGAAAATCGCCGGCGTATATGTTTCAATTTAATGGTATGATTACTTTCATCATAAACACCTTTACGTGTAAAACCGATAACATTAACACGATAACCGGCTATGGAATGAATATTAAAATCATGTTGTACGTCCACAACACTGCCCAAACTTATATTTTTGACTGTTCCATCTACCGACATCTTGATGTTTTCAAGTGAATTATCATATTCAAAATAGGCCGGCTTTATGTATGTCAGATTTCTATTGCCATAACGCACGTTAAAACGATTGTTTTTACCAACAACGGCAAGCAGTGGATTCCCGGCGATGTAGGCAATATCAGCATTCTTTTTTAATGGAACATAATTTAATTTCTTGCGTGCGTTAGCTACGTCCAACAAAACTTTTTTATTGTAAAAAGCCAGCTGCAACTTGTCGTACATTGCCTTTTTAATATCCGTTTCAGTCAGCGTAAATGTACGTTCAAACTTGATACCAATCCGGCTCATAAAGGCCTCCAGCACCAGCAAATGATAATACGCGCGTCGATGTGTCAAAAAACTTTTACTTGCTTCCACACCGAAAGCCGGCTTGGCATGATTAATAGCAAAATAAGTCAGTGTTTTCTCCATTTCCTTGTCGCCCAAAGCAGTATGTGTATTTTTAAGGCGATATTGATGCAATGGTTGTTGAATGGATGCATTAACTCGAGAAACTATATGGGTGCCCAATGTCTCCAGATGGCCAAATTTTTCTGTTGCAATGCTTGCCTGATCTATAATAAGACTTTGTCCCCAGCGCTGAGGATTATGTAAGGCATCAACATATTGCTCATTATAGAAACCACTACCGTCATGCAGATTTAAAATAATATCAACGTCCGGTGAGGTTATAATCTGTTTGATTTTCTGGATGGTTTTAAATTCGGGATCCGTTGCTTTTAATTTTGAAAATTTACGGTTCATATCACCGTAAATACCACGGGAACGTTTAATGATACTTTCGAAATTAAGATTAGGTACAATCCATACCTGACCGGTTTTAATTTTGTAGTGAGTAACGAGCAAGGAGGCTGCCGTAAATCCACCCGGCTCATCCCCTTGAATGCCGCCTATCACCAATAAAGTTGGACCCTTAACTGCATTGCGGGTATTTGCCGGGATGTTTTTATGCAGACTGAACTCAAGATGAGGTAGTGTTGTACTTTGCACTGGCAATGTTGCCAGAAATAACAAGCAGATGAGCAGATATCTTTCCATGTCGATGTCCCGGTAACCTCTTTCAAGTTAAAACAGTTTATTTGACAATTGATATATATGTACCAATATATAAGAAGTCACGCAAAAAAACACTTTAATCTTGCACATATTATAAAGGAATTCATGGCCAGACTACTCTCAGCTTCGCGTGCTGCCTCTATTGTCGGTGTACCACGTGGTGTTATCCAGAAACATATCCAGAACGGTGAACTCACCAGTTTTGAAGGCAAGATCAAACTCTCCCAGCTCGTTGCGCTGTATCCCGATTCAGAGATTGAAAAAAATGATATGGCAGAGAAAATCGAAGAATTTATTGCTTCGGCACTTAAACGCGCCCGCTATGCAAAGTTTCAAAAACTGATTACCCCGGACACCGCAACACTCGCCTCCCGGGTTGCCAGTTTAATCAAGGAGTTAGCCGAAGCAAAAAAAGCACTCTATCACCAACAACAATTATTCAGTCAATTACAGGATTATCTAGCTGAAGAATCTGTCAGTAACAAGCAGAATGCTGAAGTTTATCAATCACTGAGAGACTGGCTGAATACAACAAGTAATAATTTAGCAACCAATATCCCTCAAATTGATCCCTTGCTACAAAAAGATGATCTTCTGCGCATCATGGCAGCACAGGTTCACATTATGCCCAGTGGTCTGGAATATTTTATTGAAGGAAAAAGTTCCATCCTCGAAGCCGGTTTGACCACAGGCAGCGCTCTTAATTATGGCTGTAGTAATGGTAATTGTGGCAAATGCAAAGCCAAACTTGTTTCCGGAAAGATTGAAAAAATCAAACAGCATGAATATGTTTTTTCTCAGGCAGAGAAAAGTCAGAACTATTTTTTAATGTGTTCCAATACAGCGGTTACCGATATAGAAATTGAAGCGGAAATCGCTGGCAGTGAAGACGATATTCCACAACAGTCATTATCGACTAAAGTTAAAAAAATTGATGCCATCACAAAATATGTTTCGGTTCTAACCTTAAAAACACAGCGGACAAACCGGCTACGCTTTTTTGCTGGCCAGCAAGTCAAGCTCACTCTCGGGAATAACCTGGTACAAACCCTGCCTATTGCCAGCTGCCCATGCGATGAATCTTTTATACAATTTCATATTGAAAATAATAGCAGTCCCTTCAGCCGCTACATTAATACTGAATTAAAAACAAATGATGCGGTAAAGGTAGATGGCCCAAGTGGGCATTTTATTTTAGACAAAGACTCCACCAGACCGATTATTTTTATTGCTGTGGATACCGGCTTTGCACCGATAAAAAGTCTGATAGAGAATGCACTCAGCCTGGAGGCAGCAGAATATATTCATTTTTACTGGATCAATACCCAGGCAGAAAAACCTTATTTACATAATGTTTGTCGCGCATGGAATGATGCATTGGATAATTTTAAATATACGGCGATTAATGTTGCCCATCTTTGTCATAATGCGCCGCCCCCTCAGGATGTCTTTTCCGCCTGTCTCTCAAGCCTGATAAAAGATCACGCTGATCTGGCAAGTGTTGACATTTACTCGGCTATCCCTAAACCATTAATTGAATTTGCTAATACTTTCTTTATGGCACAGGGACTGGATACGGAGCAAGTGCACTTTAATTAAAACCGGGGGTTTTGCTTTTTTTATTTGGAATCTTTTTCAGGCTCTTCTGCCAGCCATGTATTCAGTGCATTAACAACCTTCTGAGCTTGATCGCGACTTGAAATATTAAACTTTGATTTATACTGATATTCACCATTACGTTTCTGATAACGTCGTATGCTGAATTTATCCGGACCAAACTCATCCGTTTTACGATCCAGATCCTGATAACGAAAAATAATAGTCGACCAGGCACCTTTGGTTAAAATCACTTTGTCCAATTCTCGTGAAACAATGCGGCCATCTTCTTCGTAATTAACGGTCAATTCATCAACAGTTGTTGCCATCACAAATCCTCTAAAGTTATCAATTTAAGCAGGTAAATAAGAAATAATAGATTAGGGGTGATTATACCGTGAAATCCCGGTTAATAACTATATTCTAGACCTTACTGTTTCGAAAATTCGGCTGCATATTGAGCTATCCATTCTTTTGCAGCTTCCTCGCGGCCTAAATCCCGACCTTCCTTTGCCAGAATCTGTTTACGGTAATGCATAATATGACAAATCTGTTCGACCATTCGTACTTTAAACTCACTGTCTTTATCAGTAAATTCCAACCCGACTAAATAATACTTACCCGACTTACGGCACCAGCTTACGGTAGCCTGTGCTTCAAATGCCGGATTAACGCTGTTTATTTTAACCCGCATGGATTTATGCCGAATATAAGGGATAGCCGATTGAAACATAAGCCCACCAAAACTGACATTTTCCATTTTCTCGACTTGCACTTTGTCCCTTACATCCTCTGACAATGTACGAGGATTATTTTCCGGGATCACTTCAATGGGAATATCGACCGGATGTCGAATATAATGACGCATTTTATTTCACTCCAGTTTAAACCTGTACCCTTGTTATCTGCTGCATGTTATATTTCACTGTTATCAATAACAGCAAAAAACGCGCCAATAAAATACCTCCATAATGCCATCGACCTTCCATCTTTTTTTCCTGAAGAACAAACGCAACTTATCCCTTATTCTGGTTCTTGTTTGTATTTTATATGTCAGCATGATTTTATTTGCTGAACCTGAAAAGATATTGGCTGCTTTTTCTAAAATGAGTATTACCAGCTGGTTGCTCATTTTGGGCTGCTCATTCTCAAACTACCTGCTTCGATTTATTCGCTGGCATTATTATTTAAACTACCTAGGCGCCAGTATTCCTTGTATACAGCACTATTTATATTATATGGCTGGTTTTGCACTCACACTGACCCCCGCAAAAGTAGGCGAGACCATCCGTTCTACTTATCTTGCCCAGCATGGTATTCCTTATACCCAGTCACTCGCAATGTTCTTTACTGAACGATTTCTGGATGTGGTGGTCATCGCCCTGTTAAGTTTGTTGCTATTACAATTTGAATTTAAGAATCTGTCACAAAACTATAACAACTTTATTTTAATCAGCGTGCTGGTCATCGTCAGTTTTATACCACTATTACGACAAACTTTTGTCACTCAACTCTTTAGCTCAGTTGCAAATCAAATACCCTGGCAGCGTGTTCGTGCATTACTGCAACACTTCACACAACTATTAACCCACGCCAGAAAATTGTTTGCCTGGCAGTCGGTCTATACCGGGTTATTGCTTGGTGGTATAGCCTGGATTATTCAGGGACTTGCATTTTTCTTTATTCTGACAAAACTCCACCTCGACATCAGTCTGCAACAAAGTATCGGTATATATGCCATTAGTTTACTCGCCGGAGCAGTCAGTTTTATTCCCGGCGGTATCGGCACCACTGAGGCTGTGATGACGATATTGTTAACCTTACTGGGCGCCGATACCGCAACCGCCATTGCTGCCGCCCTTATCAGTCGTTTATCCACACTGTGGTTTGCAGTAAGTTTAGGGTTTTGTGCTGCGACTGTGTTAAGTTTTACAGCGAATGGCAAAACAGAAAATATAGGTACAAAATGATGCGACTACTTCATACCATGATCCGTGTTGGCAACCTTGAAAAATCAATCAAGTTTTATACCGAAATCCTTGGTATGAAATTACTACGCCAGAAAGATTACCCTGATGGCAAATTTACCCTCGCCTTTGTCGGCTATGGTGACGAAAAAGACAATAGCGTCATCGAGCTTACCTATAACTGGGACACCGATCACTATGATATGGGTAATGGCTTTGGCCATTTGGCCATCGAAGTCGATGATGTTTATGCCGCTTGTGAAAAAATAAAACAGCAAGGGGGCAATATTATTCGGGAAGCCGGACCAATGAATGCGGGTACAACCATTATCGCCTTTGTGAAAGATCCTGATGGCTATGAAATTGAATTACTGAACAAAAAAGAATGATACAGAAATTGCCGGCCTGAATTTATTCATATTCAGTGTATTTTGCGGCACTCCCCTGACATTTATCCACCGGGTACTTTGCTGCATTGCGCTTGATTTTTTCTTCTACCACCGCATCCAGATCCACACCCAGTCGATCAGCTAAACGCACCAGATAAATAAACACATCGGCGACTTCATATTGCACTTCATCAAACGTTTTGGCGTCCAGCTTTTCACTTTGTTCTTCAGTGAGCCATTGAAAGTGCTCCATCAATTCAGCCACTTCAACATTCATCGCCATCACCAGATTTTTAGGTGCATGAAAACCTTGCCAGTCCCGCTGTTCCGCAAAATCCCTGAGTTGTTTTTTAAGTTGATTCAGATCCATATCACCTTTATCTCCCTAAGAGTCATCGTGCGGTATAAATTATAAAGGTAAGCTTACTTTAACCACAGGAAAGCGGCTACACGTAGAATTGTTAATGCCCGTTCTTTTTTCTATGACGAGCAGTTAATCGTGCTTTGTATTTTGTCCGTTGATGGCCCGTTAACGTAAAACAATATTACGGCTAACATCACTAATGCGCTTATTCAGATCAAGTGTTAACCACTCGTTAAACGCTAACATCTGTGTCGTTCCATCGAGATATTCAATGACAATACGTTCAACTTTTTCTTCAAAGTATGAAAGCATTTTCACTTTAATGAGTTTGCCTGTACTTTTTACATACCATTCACCAACAACCGGTGTGTACGAAGTAAACATAAAATTTCTCCCCTGCACTGCATGAAATTTTGTTTTCAGTCATTTCTTGTATCAGTAACAGATAAACAGTTTACCAAATACTTTACGCCTAATGCATATTGACAAGCTAAAACTTTGCAGGATGCACCCATATAATCATTTGGTTAAATACCATAAATACAGGGACTTAGATGTAAGCAAATACTTACCTCTGAAAATTAATGTTGTCGAACTACCTCTTTAAAGCGGAGATACTCTAACCATCAGTGATACAACCCTCCGACGCATTTTGTACCAACTTGATGTACTTAAACAAAGTACCGCGTGTTGTCTTATACGGTGGCATGGTCCATTGACTTCGACGCGCTTGCATTTCAGCATCGTCTACATCAACACTCAGTTCCAGCTTTTCAGCATCCACGGTAATCACATCACCATTTTTAATTAAACCAATCGGCCCACCTTCCTGTGCTTCTGGCACCACATGACCAATGATGAAACCATGTGAACCACCGGAGAAGCGACCATCGGTTATCATCGCGACATCGCTGCCTAGCCCTGCCCCCATAATGGCCGAAGTCGGCGTCAGCATTTCAGGCATCCCCGGCCCACCTTTGGGGCCTTCGTAACGGATAACAATCACATCACCTTTTACGATTTCGCCATCTTCCAGTGCTTTAAGCATGTCTTCTTCAGCATCATAGACTTTTGCAGGGCCGGTAAAGGTTAAACCTTCCTTACCGGTGATCTTGGCAACCGAACCACCAGGCGCAAGATTGCCTCGCAGTATACGAATATGACCGGATTCTTTTATCGGTTTTTCCAGTGGCATAATGATCTTCTGGCCACCTTTCAAGCTTGGCAGGTCTTTCAGGTTTTCTTCTAATGTACGCCCGGTAACCGTCATGCAATCACCGATTAACAAACCTTTATCCAGTAAATATTTCATTACACCAGGGATACCACCAATGTCCTGCAAGTCTTCCATAACATATTTACCACTGGGTTTTAAATCAGCAATAAACGGTATACGATCGCTCACCGCCTGCACATCATCAATGGTCAGGCTCACGTCCACGGCTTTGGCCATTGCAATTAAATGCAATACCGCATTGGTTGAACCACCTAACGCCATCACCATGACCAGTGCATTTTCAAAAGCATCACGGGTCATAATGTCGCGTGGACAAAGGTTTGTTGCCAACAGATTTTTAATCGCTGCCCCCGCATTCAAACATTCCTGTAATTTACCGGGATCTTCAGCGGGTGTAGACGAACTATACGGCAGACTCATGCCCATCGCTTCAATGGCAGTGGCCATGGTATTGGCAGTATACATACCCCCACAAGCACCTGCACCGGGGCAGCTATGGCGTACAATACTTTGACGTTCTTCCTCCGTAATGCGCCCCGCAATATACTCACCATAACTTTGAAAGGCCGATACAATATCCAGTGTTTTTTCATGATAGTGACCAGCACGAATGGTGCCACCATAAACCATGAGCGCTGGACGATTGAGTCGCCCCATGGCAATCAATACACCCGGCATATTTTTGTCACAACCGGGAATCGAAATATTGGCGTCATACCACTGCGCACTCATCACGGTTTCAACCGAGTCGGCAATCAAATCACGAGACTGCAGTGAATAACTCATCCCTTCGGTACCCATTGATATACCATCACTGACACCGATGGTATTAAAACGCATCCCCACCAAATCGACCGCTTCCACGCCTTCTTTGACTTTTGCAGCCAGGTCATTCAAGTGCATGTTGCAACTATTGCCTTCATACCAGACGCTGGAAATCCCCACCTCGGCTTTGTTCATATCTTCTTCGGTCAGGCCAGTGGCATACAGCATGGCTTGCGAAGCACCCTGTGATTTTTGCTGGGTTATCCGAGCGCTGATTTTGTTAAGCTTTTGATCTGGTTTGTTTTGATCCGACATGCGGTGTTCCTTAAAATCTCATAACATTTAGAAGGGCGAAGTATAAACATTTTCCCCCCACGCTTCACTTCTCTTTTTAAAAGCCTGTATTATTAAGGGGTCAGAGCCCTTTAAAAGAGGTTTTTTGGGAGTTGTTGACTGGTTCTACAAATAACACTTCATCAATGCGTAAGGGCGGCCGATATGCTAATGTTAAAGCAGCGTGTTAATTTTTGTATCATTTTTAAATTCAAAGACTTAACATAATTTTTTTAGAAATCAGTTTAAGAGTATTGGCACAATTCCTGAATGATAAACAAAATGCAGCATAAAACACTTGAAATCAGCCAAATATTGACGCGCGACCGTGTCCTGTCTTGTGTGCTTTTTTTTACAGCTGTGGTGCTTTTAACCCTTATTGCTATTTCAAAACCGGCTTATGCCTATTCCGATGCACAAAAAATTCTCACTCAGCGTTATCAATATGAAGCAGCTCAACGCGCCTTACGGTTGGGGCACAATAAAACTTATCGCCGCTTAGAACGGCAACTACGGACTTATCCGCTGCATTCTTACCTGAAATTAAATGAATATACCCGTAGTCTGTATCATCTGCCCACAAGCAAAATTAAAGCTTTTATCAATGAAAATGCAGGCACACCGGTTTCTATTCGACTACGCCATCGCTGGCTAAAAAGCCTGGCACGTCGTGGTCGCTGGCAAATATTCATTAATAATTATTACCCAAATGATGACCGACGTATGCAATGTTATTTTGCCAATGCGCTGCTCAAAACCAAACAAACTGAAAGTGCCTATGCGGTACTCGAAGGACTTTGGTTAACCAACAAGTCCTTACCTAAACAATGCAACGCGCCCATTGCTCAATGGTATAAGTCGGGCCAACTCAGTAATGCATTAATCTGGCAGCGTATTCATCTGACGATGCGTTCCGGACGTTCACGTCTGGCTCGCTACCTGGCCCGCCATTATTTACCCAAAAATGAGCGCTTCTGGGTCAATATGTGGTCTAAAATCCGCCGTAGTCCGGACTACCTTATTAAGGCGCATGAGTACTTCCCTGAAAAAGCACGACCTGAAATGCTGCGCTGGATGATTGTGGATGGCTTGTCACGTCTGGCGCGTAAAAACCCCACCCAGGCGGCTCAACTCTGGCAAACACTACAACCCGCTTATGATTTCAAAGCTGACGAACGTGAACGTATTTTACGCCGACTGTCCATTGCACTATTAAAAGAAAATACCGATGAAGCCCGTGACTGGATAAGCGAACTGGATATTGATCGGGTTGATGACAAGCTCAGTAGCTGGCATGTGATGACCGCCATTCGTGATCAGGACTGGGCATCGGCACTTGACTGGATTAATCGCCTTTCCCCTGAAGTACAACAACAACCCAAATGGTTTTACTGGCGGGCCCGCGCACTCGAAGCTGTAGGCGAACTCGATGAAGCACGCAGTTATTATCTGCTAAATACAGACTCACGTAACTACTACGGCTTTTTAGCTGCCGACCGGATTGGCCAGGTTTATCGCCTCACTCACAGGCCGGTAAGCTATAACAGTCATGCCATGGATAAACTCGAAAAAATTCCGGCTATTTTACGCGCGCGTGAACTACTGGCATTAAAACGCTCAGCCGATGCCCGCCGTGAATGGAACTATGCTGTCGCCCGCATGAGCCATCCTCAGATGTTAACCGCGGCAAGACTGGCGGCTGAATGGCAATGGCCGGATCGTGCAATTCAGACTCTAGCACTGGCTAAATATTGGGATGATCTGGAACTGCGTTTCCCGCTCACCCATCAGGCACTGGTTATTAACCAGGCGCAAAAACAGAATATTAACCCGGCCTGGGCTTTTGCGGTCATACGGCAGGAAAGCGCTTTTACCCCCGATGCAAAATCCCATGCCGGTGCACTTGGCCTGATGCAGTTAATGCCAAGAACAGCCCGGCAGATTGCCCGCCGCTTACGTGTGCGTATGCACAGTACACGTAAAGCTCTACTTAACATTACAACCAATGTACGCCTCGGTGTGGGCTATTTAAAGCGTATTTCAGACCGCTACAATGGCCACCCGGTACTCGCAACAGCGGCATATAATGCGGGCAGCACACGCGTTAAATCATGGTTACCGGAGGCAGGAACACGCTTACCGGCTGATCTCTGGATTGAAATGGTGCCTTTTAACGAAACCCGCAATTATCTAAAGCGAGTACTTACTTACACTGTAATCTATGAGAAACGTTTAGGGCTACCTGCGGCCACCCTGCTCGAACGAATGCGTCCGATTGCCCATGACCTTACCATTGCAAAACAACGCACTGCCAAAGTACCGGCCTCTTAAACACGACAACATCACAAAATCTGCATTCATTGACAATTATCACGTCAATATTCTGCCTGGCTCACAAAAAAAAATTCAAATTTTCAGGGATCTGTCCGATACTTAATCATATAGCAACGGCCATTTTACTGGCCTTTATCCAGCCCATCATTTGGAGGTCATAATGATGTTATTTGTTTTACTTGGTCTTGCTGTTAGCACCGTTATGGGCTATCTGTTTTTTAAATTGGGGTTTCATCTTGGCAACCAAATGAGTCAAACCCAGCACATCCGCGACCATCTTGAAAAAACCCGTCCACAAAGACAGACCATGCGCCCGCAACAAATGGGCTAATTCTTCTCGGTTATCAGGCCACTTGATCTTTAAAGCACCCTATTCAGAACGCTGTTGTTACAGTTTTACCACAGCGTTCTGATTTTCTTTTTTTCTTTTTCAATTTTCCCGCCCACTAAGCGCTCCCATAATTCAATACCGGCATAGCGTTCAACCTGGCGGGCAGATACCTGAAAGTCTTCTATCGGTTTGTTGCTGCTTTTATTAGGAATAATAAAAGACCACATTTTCAAACTGCCGCGATTATTTTCAGTGAGTATTGATTTGAAATAGGCATGAGGAATAGGAATCGAAACACCATTACCATCTTCTGTACCAATACTTTTTACTTTCTTGTCAAAATCAAATATTGGCCCGCTGATGACAAACGTTTCAAAAATGGTTTTCTTCGCATCCAGCTCTCTGACAGCCATTTCCAGATCACGCCAGATTTTTTGGTTAAAACCAGGTGCCTGTGGTGACATATTCGACAGTAAGAAGGTTTCGCTGTTTTGCAATTCTGTTTCAAGCTTGTTGGCACTGGCAACCAGGTGGCCCCGATTAAACCCTGAGTTTTTATAATCCACTAAATCGGCACGAAATGCTTCCGGCACCCGAAAGTCCGGTCTGAAATTATCCAGCCTTTTTACTTTTTCTGCAGCAACATACGGTCGGTCGGAACTGATAATTTCCAGTGCCCACTTAGCCTGGCGGAAGTAATAAGAATAACCAACAAGATAGTAGCGGTTAAATAAAATTTGATCGGCCGCTGGGATACCGTAACGTGTTTCGCGTCTTAAACTGGGAACTTCAGCCATAACATATTCATCCTGAATGTAATAATCTGAGATTACACTAACAGCCACCTTCTTAGCGAGAAAGGTAATACTTCACACCCCAAACCGGTATTCCCCACTATTGTTGCCAAACCCCAACAATCGACAGATTATCTACCACGGGTTGGCACTGAAATACCGGCCAAAATTGCAAAAATAAGTGTTTATAAAGTATTATTTGAGATAATAAAATATGTACTTCCGTCTGTTTTTATTTTATATGCTTTGAGGATGCTTGTATTTTAACGGTATTTGAATTTATTTGAGGTTTATGGCTTTATTTTATGCTTTGTATTTGCTTTCGGGATTTTTTAAGGGAATATCTAATTTCTATGGTTTTACATTTCCGGTTGATTTTACATTATTAACGGCATTTATTTTAATAC
>JALXDW010000428.1 GCA_027070385.1 Chromatiales bacterium | reverse complement strand
CCCATTAACATTGTTAAAATTAATAAGCCCAGTACATAACTCGACGGAAAATGATCTACAGGAATCATTTCAAAACGCCATGCAATGGTAATTAGTGAAATCAGAATCATTGCGCTGGCAAATCCATGACTAAAGCCATAACGTATAGCGGGTAACAGTGAGGCAAACAGTAGCCAGGGGAAAGGATAGTTCAGAAAAAAAGGATCGTTTTTATTAAGCAGCAAGCCAATCAAAGGTACCGACAATGTCAGTAGCAGTGTTTCTATCCAGGCAACATTGGAAGAGACCCGGATAATATTTAATTTGGGGTTTTTGCGTGGCAGACGCATTAAGATTATTTGAGCTTGAGGCTGCCAAGTAATTGGTTCAGCAATTTATTAGCGGTGCCGGTTACACTTTCGTAGCCCCAGCCTGTACGAGAGCCTGATACAGACCAAAGGACTTGTCCTGTTTGCATATTAAATACTCTCAGTGAAATCCCGACAGCAGGTTCACCATCAAGGCCACTTTTATAACGCCACTCCTCGACACTGCCAGTAATCGCATATTGATAATCTGATTCTTTAGCCTGTTTTAACGCAGCTGCATAGCGGTGTTGTTCGTTTAAATCGGGTAATCCGGATTTGAGTGGCTGGTATGAATAAATATCGAGATTGGACAGACCAATGGCACGAAGGTGTGTGGCTAAAATAGCTTCAGTACGCACACCGGCCTGGGGTGCTTCTGCAAGGTTCATTATTGGTAGCATGACCCAGCGCGCCTTTTTCGGAAACAAGTTGCCTTCTTGTACCTGGCTAACACTGCAAGCAGAAGTTAGAGCCAGCAAAAATACAAGACCCACAGCCCGTTTTAAATGCATGACAGCATTCAGACTAATGTATTTCACTTTTATTGTATGACCCAAAATTAAGAAATTAAATATTTTTACTGTTTGATAGAATACTCTATTTTCCTGTTTTTATCTATCTCCCCAGAAATTTCCGGTATGAAAAACTCAGCCCCCAACTCGTTTGATCGCCAATTTTGCTTTTTGTTTGATCGGCATATAACTCGAGGCTAAGGCGGTCGTTACCAAAAATACGTGCCGCAATACCGGAACTCAAGCGATAAGCAAAATCTTTTGTTGGAAAGACTTGCCCTATCCAGATGTCCCCGAAATAGCCAAGCGATCCGGCCTGCGGGTAATTTGATTGAATCTCGCCTCGATTGAGTCGCATACTGACACCGAGTGTTCCAAACTCCGCCGCAACCAGTGTTGAGACACTCGTTCCGACAGGCAAGCGTTGGCTAACTTCCGGTGGCAGTGTGCTTTGTAGCTGATTTGAAATCCAGTTAGCATCGGCCTGGATAGTCCAACTGTTTCGCCCGCTGGAAAGCCGGTGGCCAATGCTCATATCAGCACTCCAGCCATTCGCCAGTGTTTCATTCCAGCGACTTTTATATTTTGTTTTCGCATATTGTAAATTCAGGTATTCACGATTGCTAATATCGGAATTAATCGCAACTTGCAGTTTATCCTGCATACCCAAACTTCTTAAAGCAGAACTTTCAGTTGAAAGCTGGTTATTTGCCCATGCCAAATTAAAGTTTGCGCGTTTGGACCATTTGTAATCCAGAGCAAGTTTTAGGGGCAGAATACTTTTGTCATGTCTTTGGTTATATGAAAGGTCGGCATAAAGGTTGAAAATATTACCTGGCCGCATAACACCAAGGTGCAATTCTTTTTCAGCATTACTCCCGTTAAGGTTAACGACAGAGGGCGCAATATCAAGTTTATTTTTTGAAGCAGTAAAAGCATAATTCCAGTTGTGAAAAGGGCTTCTTAATTGTGCTTTTACTTTACTCACACGTAACTCACCATTTGAATATTGAGTCGTTTCAGCCAGCCAGTCATTTGGCAATATTGCCTTGAGTGATGCAGCCTGTTCACGATATGCCCTGCGTTCATCCTGTCGGGATAGCAGCCCCATTCCCGCTGTTGAATTTGCAAGTGCTTTTTCATATTGGCCAAGCTGGATTAAGCCATCATTGCGTTCAACAGCTGAAACAGCGTATTTATAATCGAGAGTTCTTTTTATAACCGCAGTATCATTTTCCCGCAATGCCAATGTCAGAAATTGACTGGCAGCTATCTTTTGACGAGATAATTGATGAGACAAATGCCAATAGCGAGCCTTGTCATCAAGGTTTTGTGTTACATACCATGCAACCAGAAACTCATACGGCAAGGAATGGCGGTTATGGTTTATCAGTGTTTTTAGCATGTGATTGGTTTTTGCGCCCAAGCCGTAATTACGTTCCAGCGACAAGTAAGACAGTGCTAATTGTTTAACCGGTTGGTTGGTTAATAGTGAATAAATATCCGTTGCACGTATTTTTTTCATGACATACAGACGAAGCTTTAATGCTGAATTATATTGTTCAGCCGCCTCTAGTGCATCTGCATAACTTAACAACCACAAGTTATTGTCCGGATACAGTGCAACAATTTGTGCATGCCAGTAAACAGATTCACGTATTTCTCCAATTTCAAAAGTTGCTGCTGCATATGCAGGCCAATAGCGACTGAAGCGGGTCGCTTTTTCCTTAAAAGCGACAAGATAACGTTTTAATTTTTTGCGCTGTTGAGAATTTAATAATGACCATAATAGCCCGACATGAATAGAATGACTGTCAGGGTTAAGAAGCAAAGCATATTCATAGTATTTCGCGGCAAGGGCATAGTTTTGATTTTTATCTTCCAGCTCGGCTTTTATTTGAACATAGTCTGACATTTCACGATGACTGATATCACTTTGCAGTGCTAGCGTGATTAAATAATTTGCCAGTCGAGTATTGTTTTCTTTAACGGAGGTATTCAGTGCCAGATATAAATAAATTGTTTTGCCGGTGTTTTTCCATGCTGTTTCTGCAAGTGCAACGGCCTGTTCAGCATCATGTTTTTCGTCTGCGATGCTTAACAGCCATTTATAGGCCGCTTCATTCTTGTTGTCATACTTAATCAGATTTTTACTGGCATTATATAATAAGTCTGTGTCTTGGTTGCGCCAGCCTAATTCCATTAATATTTTTAAAAGATCAATATTGCTGATGTTATCCAGATTATTATCAAGCGTGGTTGCCAGGGCATAAGCTTTGTTATGGTTTTGATAATACCAGTGCAATTTGATTTGTCTGTTTTTTGCATCCGCATCATCGGGAAATAGAATTTCAATTTTATGCCAGACCTGGATGGCAGCCTTGTAGTCATTTTGGTTTTCATACAACATGGCTAGCTGAAACCAGTTTTTCTTATCATTCTGATTGAGGCTCAGGTATTTTTTCAGCATGGTTTGAGCCAGCTTTAATTGGCCCTGGCGTTTATAAATGGCAATCTGTTGCAGCCGCTCCTTGTTTGTTAATCTGCGCTTGCGCGCAATAAGAGCCAGCATTTTCAGCGTGGCAGAATCATCATAATTGGCTTTTGCCAGTCTTAATACGTGCTTGATTGCCGTTGCACTTTTTGTATTGTTGGCCAGAATTTGCCATTGCTTTTGGGCAGCAACCGGGTTGCCGGTCCATTCATATAATTGTGCCAGTTGTTTTCTGTATTTATTATTTCCGGGTCGAAGTAAAACAAGTTTGTGTGCGTATTTTTTGGCGTGTTGTAAATGTGCCAGAGCAAGTTCCAGCTCTATCT
>JALXDW010000427.1 GCA_027070385.1 Chromatiales bacterium | reverse complement strand
GATGTCATGTCATTTTACGAAAAGTTTGAACAATCCATCGCGCTGATACTTAGCTTTATCGTAGCCATTGTAATTGTCTTTTCCATTTTTCAGCTGTTCATCAACATTTTTTCTCTATTGAATCGGGATAGCCTCATTTCACTTGATAATGATATTTTTCAGTCACTCTTCGGTATGATCATGACCGTGCTTATTGCGCTGGAATTCAAGCACTCCATTATTCGTGTCGCATTACGGCAGGATAATATTATTCAGGTAAAAACCGTCTTGTTAATCGCTTTACTTGCATTAAGTCGTAAATTTATTATTCTTGATACCAGCCACACCAGCGCTGCAACGATTGCTGCACTTTCCGGTGCCATTCTAGTGCTTGGCCTTGTCTACTGGTTAATGCGAGAACGTGATGACCGGGTTAATAACGACAACACGGAATAACCGGCTCTCAACCATTATTATATTAAGGAAAATCAAATGCTAACAGGAGAAATTGCCAAACAATTTGCAAATGAATGGGCCGCTGCATGGAACAGCCATGATATTGATAAAATAATGCATCACTATACCCATGATATTGTGCTTGTTTCTCCCATTGCGGCTAAGCTTCTCAACCATGCTGAAGTCGTTGGTATCGAGTCTGTCAAAAGTTATTTTCTAAAAGGGTTGCAGGCTTATCCAGACTTAAAATTTGATGTTCTGGACGTTTTATATGCCGAACAAAGCATTGTGCTTTATTATGTTAATCAAAAAGGAACGAAAGCCGGTGAATTTATGTTACTCGACAACCATTACAAGATAAGAAAAATGTATGCTCACTACAGTGAATAAAATTTTCTGGCTACAAAGCACATGGACTATAAAAAACTGATACTCAAAGCAAGTGAAATCGATAAGCTACAAGGTGACCAGCGAGTTCACTTTTTAAACCCGAACGCCCAACGTACACGAAAATCAATTGGTGATGAAGTAGGGCTGAATAAAATCGGGGTACATATTATTTATGTGGAGCCGGGCAAAGATACCACCGAATACCACAAACATTATTATGAAGAAGAATGTATTTATGTACTTTCCGGTCGTGGTACCTTAACCATCGAAGGTAAACAATTTCCTTTTGAAAAAGGGGATTTTGTTGGTTTTCCTGCTGACACGGCTGCACATGCTTTAATAAATAGTGGTACCGAAACACTGGTTTGTCTGGTGATGGGGCAACGACTTGAACAGGATGTAGCTGATTACCCGGACAAAAAAAAGCGTTTATACCGCAACACCGGCAAGTGGGATCTGGTTGATCTGGATAATATTATTGACCCTCGCAAAAAAGAATGAGTGTTGCGAAACTGTACATGTACTCACCAAACCAGAGAGTGTAAGTTACGCTTTATCCGCTATTTATTATTATAAATAAAAATTTGAGAATACCCCATGTCGTTAGATACCACATCATCTCTTTTAGGTAATTTATACTGGATAACCTTGATTGCAGTGATTGTTTCTTCATCGTCCGCTGTATTAAAAGCCGGCTTCAAGCAATTTGATTTATTTGGAGTCATTATCATTGCGATAGCTACCGGACTAGGGGGTGGCTCATTTCGGGATATGTTGTTACAACGCGATGTTTTCTGGATAAACGATCAAATGTTTTTTATTGCTTCGCTTGCCAGTGCCTTTGTAATTTTTGTTGCTGCCAGAATAATGGTTGTCTCACCACGTTATTTTCTACTTGCTGATGCTGCCGGACTGGCCACCTTTGCCATCGCCGGAACACTGGTTGCACTTATTGCCGGTACCACTGCACTGATAGCCAGCTTTATGGGTGTGATGACCGGTACCATGGGAGGCATCTTCCGGGATATTTTATGCAATGAACAACCGGTTGTTTTTAGCAGCCCACTTTATGCAACCGTGTCCTGGTTGGGCTCATTATTATTTATTGCCATGTTGCACTTTAATATTGATATTACTTTATCTGCTGTTATTGCAGGTTGTTGTATTTTTTTCTTCCGATTACTGGCCTTGCGTTACAATATCGGGCTACCAAAGTTTAGGTTTAAAAGCTGAAAAATACCCTGCTATTTTTTTCTGCTTGATATGCCTTGTTCTGCTTTTAACACCACATCATACATCGGTAAGATTGAATCCGGATTTAAGGAAATACTCTCTATTCCCTGCTCAACCAGCCAGGTTGTAATTTCAGGAAAATCAGAAGGTGCCTGCCCACAAATACCAATGTATTTATTTTGTTTTTTACAAGCTTCAATGGCTAACGACATAAGTTTTTTCACTGCTGGATTGCGTTCATCATATCCTTGCAATAAACCTGAATCACGATCCACACCTAATGTTAATTGGGTTAAATCATTACTGCCTATCGAAAAACCATCAAAAAGCTTCAGGAATTCATCTGCCATTAATGCATTAACCGGTAATTCACACATTAAATAAATATTCAAATTATCAATACGGTGTTTAAGTCCATTTTGTGCCATTAATTCCAGTGTTCGTTTTGCTTCCTCAATACTGCGTACAAACGGTATCATCACCGACACATTGGTTAGCCCCATCACATTACGCACTTGTTTTATTGCATCGCACTCCATAGCAAAACAATCCCGAAAATTTTTGTCCGGGTAACGTGATGCTCCTCGAAACCCTATCATAGGGTTTTCTTCGTTGGGCTCAAAAGTCTGACCACCGATTAACGACGCATATTCATTCGATTTAAAATCACTTAACCGAACAATCACTGGTCGTGGATAAAAAGCCGCTGCAATGGTACCAATCCCTTCAGCCAGTTTATTAACATAAAAAGTACGTGGGTTGGCATAACCATGTGTTAAATATTTTATTTTTGAATGAACCGTTGGCTCCAATACATCTGCCGAATCATACGCAAGGATGGCTCGAGGATGTATCCGAATCATGGTATTAATAATAAATTCCAGACGTGCCAGGCCTACACCCTGTGCCGGAAAAAATGAAGCTTCAAACGCTTTTTCCGGATTGCCCAGATTGATCATTAATTTAGTGCGGGTTTTTTTGCTGGTATCAACCTGGTACTGCTGATGTGTAAAATTCAGTTTACCCTGATAAACATAGCCACTGTCACCCTCAGCACAGGATACGGTGACCATTTCACCCGTTTCAATTCGATGGGTTGCATCATTACAACCCACAATCGCAGGTATTCCCAATTCACGCGCAATAATAGCAGCATGGCAAGTTCGTCCACCCCGATTAGTTACAATGGCCGATGCTATTTTCATAATCGGCTCCCAGTCGGGATCGGTCATGTCCGTGACCAGTACTTCACCGGGCTGCAGTTCATGCATAAAAGCGGCTTCTAAAATTACCCGCGCTTTACCCTGGGCAATTTTACTACCAATGCTTTTTCCACTGACCAGTATCTTGCCACGTTGCTCTAGTTTATAAAGATCAATAACAGACGCTATCTGTTGAGACTGCACCGTTTCCGGTCGGGCTTGTAAAATATATAACTTGCCATCTTCACCGTCTTTTGCCCACTCTATATCCATCGGCTTATGGTTACCCGCCTGGCTGGAATAGTGTTTTTCAATTTTAATTGCATAATCCGCAAGTTCTAAAACATCATCATCCGTTAAACAAAACCGATTCCGTTCTGATTGTTGCACATGAATATTACGTGTTGAAAGTCCAGCTGCATTAT
>JALXDW010000426.1 GCA_027070385.1 Chromatiales bacterium | reverse complement strand
CTTATTCAATAGATGCAAACTCATTACACATTTCCTATGAAGGTGGTGTACTGGAAGACCCATGGGCCGAGCCGGAGAATGATATGTGGCGCTGGACGGTTTCCCCCGAACAAGCTCCGGATCAAGCCACTTACATTGAACTGGGCTATAAGAATGGTGATGTGGTCGCTATTAACGGTGAAGCAAAAACTCCCAACCAGGTGATGGAAGAACTTAACAGCATTGGTGGTGCCAATGGTATTGGCCGGGACGACATTGTTGAGAATCGCTATGTCGGCATGAAATCACGAGGTTGTTACGAAACACCCGCTGGCACTATTTTATTAAAAGCGCATCGTGCGATTGAATCGATTACTCTTGACAGAGAAGTGGCTCATTTAAAAGATGAACTTATGCCACGTTATGCCAACATGGTTTATAACGGTTACTGGTGGTCACCGGAACGTGAAATGATGCAAACCATGATTGATGCATCACAATGCACTGTTAATGGTGAAGTGCGTTTAAAACTTTACAAAGGGAATGTCATTGTCGTTGGCCGGAAATCTGCAAGTAACAGCTTGTTTGATGAAAACATTGCCACCTTTGAAGACGACCAGGGTGCCTATGATCAAAAAGATGCAGCCGGTTTTATAAAGTTGAACGCACTGCGTTTACGGATAGCGGCACGAAAGAAGAAGTAATACTTTAGACCGTTATTCCCATGCAGATGGGAATCGAACTTGTAATTAAAAAAGCCACTTTGTTTCAAAGTGGCTTTTTTTATGGTGAAATTTTTTTAATTGATGCAGCTCTTAAAAACAAACTCTGTTTGGAAATCATTCTTTCAAGGCTTGAGCCTTTGCCATTAAAAAACGACAACGGTTAGAGATATTCTTAAAGTGTGAATTTTCAGGCTTTGAATTTTTTTGCTATCCAGTAATCAAGGCTTGCATATTTCCCTGAGCCAATAAAAAACAGGGTCAAAAGCATAATGAAATAGGTAGTGGCAAATTCGATTCCGTTATTTAATATTACAAAGGAACCCTGTTCCGTTAACCATTCATAGTTTCCATGTTCTTTGAGTATCTCTTTTGCTGCACTGAGTCTTTCAGATGCGGCAATGGCATCGGAGCAATTAAACAAACAGAACTTGGCATCAGCGATAGCCTGCCAGCCATTAACCCAGTGAACACTAAAAGCAGCAATGAGCATGGTGAACATGAGTGGAATGGATATCCAGCGTACACCTAAACCCAATAACAGCATCACACCGCCGGCCAGTTCAGTTGACGTGGCAAGAAAGGCCATTAAGTCAGGCATGGGAAGTCCCAACCCCCAGTCAGGGTTGCCAAACCAGGCAGCGGTATCTTCAAAGCTGTTAAATTTACTGACACCGGCCATCCAGAAAATCGGGGCAAGGTATAAGCGAAGTGCAAGTGGTGCCAGAAAATCAACGGCACGTGTCCGGTCGAGCAAACTTTGCAACTGCAGTAACTTCTCCATATTAAACTCCTTATAGTATTGTTGATATTATTTTGAAAGTGAGTGTTAGAGAAGGTTATTGCTTTAGAGTTCCAATAATAATCTCTTTTTTATGTAAATCATTCAGTGTTTGCAGACCAAATTCAATGATGCTATCTGTATCTGGGTTACCTAATTCTTTGGCAATTTGTGTAAGTAGGGCTTTACCAGTTAATGATTTTTTATTTTCGCTGACAAGCTGGAGCAGTCGTGCAACCACTGGATTGACTTCGGTAAAGTTGACTTGTTCACTGTCTTCCAGTCGCGATGCAATAATATGAGTAAGTTGTTCTGTTGAATTTTCCGAGTGTTGTTCGGGTTGAAAGTCTTTACTGATGTGTTGTACCGGGTATTGATAGCTTAATAGCCAGGCAAGATTTGACAGTACGGGAATTTCATTGACAAAGTCTGTTTGTGTAGACAGTTTTGTTTTGTCATTTGTTAGCTCAGAAATACTGAGTGCCAATTCTATCCATTCATAATGGGCAAGTTCCAGCATAAAAGGAAGATCATCAGCCTGCGGCTGTCTTTCTTCTTCCAGGTAGACTAGAAACTCACGCGGCATTTCCGGGAACAAGGGTGTATGTGCTTTATGGTTGGCAAAATAATCGCGTATTAGCGTATGCCAGCGTTGTTCACCTAATATTTCATGTAGTACCGGATAGGTTGTCGACATAAATCCTTCGACATTATTGTAAAAAAGATCACGGTATATTTTCATTCTGCGATCTTCGATATTTTCTGGTGCTGCATTGTTTTCAGGTTGGCGAATATGCGCAGTGAAGGCATACTGGATTTGTGTGAAACTGTTGTGGACTTTGTGATCAGGCATCAGGATACTTGTTGTATGGATTTATTATCTATAATTTGGCATTTATCCTGAATAGATTTGATTCTGTCTACTTCGGTTAATAATTCTGCTAACGGTGGAATGTTAAAGTCTCTTTCCAATAAAGTTGGGATAACGCCATAGCGTTGATAAGTTTGCTCTAATAAATCCCATACAGGTTCAATTACATTAGCACCGTGTGTATCAACAATTAAATCTTCAGCTTCTTCAAAATGACCAGCAATGTGAATATATGCGATTCTTTCGGCGGGGATTGCCTTTAGAAATTCAGTGGCATCGTATTGATGGTTAATGCTGTTGACATAAATATTGTTGACATCAAGTAGTAACTTGCAGTCGGCTTCTTCAAGAACCGCATTTAAAAATTCGATTTCAGGCATCTGTTGCCCGGGGGCAGCATAGTAAGAGACATTTTCCATGGTTATCTGGCGTTCCAGAATATCCTGAACACGTTGGATACGTTGGGCAACGTAATGCACGGCTTCTTCTGTAAACGGGATGGGGAGCAGGTCATAGAGATGACCATCATCGCTGCAATAACTTAAATGTTCACTATAAAGTTTAATCTGATGTTCGTCTAAAAAGCGTTTTAGACGGTGGACAAAGGCTTCATCAAGTGGGCTTGGACTTCCTATGGACAGGGAAAGACCATGACAGATCATATCGTAACGTTCAGTCAGTTCTTTAAACTGTTTCCCCATTAAACCACCGACACCAATCCAGTTTTCGGGGGCAACTTCCATAAAGCCGATTTGTGAAGGAGGCGGGTCTGTCAACGCAGCTATCATGCTTCGTCGCAGACCAACACCTGCACCATGAACGGGATACTTTTGGTTCATGTTGTTGCTCGTACAAGGCTAATATTAACCGCCGCACTTACCTTCTTTCATTTTTTTCTTGCTACCACCGCATTTACCTTCTTCCATGCCTTTATTCATTTTTTTACTGCCACCGCATTTGCCTTCACCGCATTTACCTTCTTTTTTCTTCATGCTGCCGCCGCATTTGCCTTCTTTCATATCTTTAGGGCTTGACATGTTGCCGCCACATTTACCTTCTTTAGCGACCTGGTAGCCACCTTCAAGGTTAGTCATTGCAAAAGGGTTTGCACCGGTTTCAGCAGCATTTGCAATATTGCTTGCAGCCAGTGTGGTTGCGAATGCTGCGCCAAGTACGATTGATAATGTTTTAGTCGTTTTGTTAGACATTTGGTTCTCTCCGTTGTCAAAATTTTTTAATTATCACAAAAAGTGTGGTTTTAATATCGTATAGGCTGAAACCGGTATAAAACCTATCTCATCCTTCACTTGGGGAATATGACAGGTGCTATCTTGAAA
>JALXDW010000425.1:834-3693 GCA_027070385.1 Chromatiales bacterium | reverse complement strand
ATCTACAAGCAGGCTCAAGTTAAACTGGCTTAATCAATGTTTGGCTATACACATTTAGTGAATGGGGTGAAACTCAAGCGGATAAATATCTTGATGGGCCGGAAAACTCTCTGTGGCTGCTTGCTGAACAGCCTTTAATATGCCGAGAGCGAGCCGAATTCTCCCCACCCGTTAGAATCCACCATCATGAGCACCACATGGTCGTTTATTTAGTTATGGAAGATGGAATTAATATAATTCGAATTCTTCATAAGAATATGGATGTTGAGCAACAACTAGAGTAATACCCAGTGTGGCTCTGACCTTGATGACTCATTGAGCATTAACCATGCCATAGTCGTTTTCTATAACTTTTTGTTGATGCTTATTCAGACGGGGATCAGGTGTGACTATGATATCAACCAGAGTGTTCCACTGTTTATCATCTTTTGCCGAAAAATCAGACTTAAGGGTAATCTCAGAAATATCCGTCATTCTAGAGAGTAGAAAATCTTTAAACATTGATGACTTTTCGCAATAAGCTCTGACATGCCAACGATAACCGGTAAATACCAGCGTATGAGGGGCTATCATGCGATCGTCCGGTTTGGGGTTAGACAGCGAAACATATTGTATTTCAACGCGCTTGTTTTCACGCGCAGCCTGAATAATGGGGCGTACAAAACTTGGTTTAACCTGGCGAATAAGCGGTTGAATAGTCTCTGTATTGGCCTGATGAATGTTCAGATATTCAAAATTCAGCATCAGATCCTTTTTACTGTTTAATAAATGAAGATACTCGTTGATATCTCCTTTGGTAACCACCGGTTTAAATTCAGCAGTGGGTAAATAGCCTTTCAGACTGAAGTCATATTGAAGGTTATCGGGTGCAATCTGCTTAATATAGTAGTTAATATCCTTGCTCGCTTGTTGCCGCCCAATGCCAAAGGCTTCTCTGAGAGAATTAGTGGTAATTCGGCCTTCCCAAAGAGCAATAATTTCAATTAATCGGTATCGAAGCAACAGATCCCAACGATGGGGCCAACCTTTATCTGCGGATTGTCGAGACATACGTTATCCTGTTGTGAGCTAAGTTGAATTACAATAATGTGTATGAAAAAGCTACCTATCCATGTAGCTAGTATGGACATGTCGCTTAATGCTACATAAACTAGGACTATCTAGCAAGTAAAAGGACAATGTCATGGATAATCAAACCCCCTCTCAAATTAAATGCCCTAACTGTGGTGAAGCCATTAATGTGACGGAAGTATTGTCACATCAGTTAGCGGATAAATTAAAATCAGAATTTGAGGCCAAAGCTCGACAGCAGAAGAAATTACTGGAAAAAGAGCGTGCCGATATTGAAGATGGCAAGCGAAAACTCACTGAAGCTTTAGCTGAACAGGCCAAATTGGTTGATGATAAAGTACATCAGCAGGTGAAACATCGGGAACGCCAGTTACGCGAATCCCTTAAAAAAGAACTGGGTGAGGAACAATCCGAGCAGTTTAAGGCAATGCAAACAGAGTTAAACGAAAAGTCAGTCCAACTTAAAGAATTTAACAAAGCCAAGGGTGAAATTGAACGTCTTAAACGCGAAAAAGATGAAATGAAAGAAGTTTTACAGGCCGATGCCGAGAGGAAGCTGAATCAGCAACTTCGTCTTGAAAAGGAAAAAATTCAAAAATCCGAGTCTGAAAAAGCCGAGCTTAAACTTTCGGAAAAGCAACACCTGATTGAACAACTGAATAAACAGTTGGAAGATGCGCAGCGTAAAATGGCGCAGGGTTCAATGCAGGTTCAAGGTGAAGTACAGGAAACGGCCATTGAAGCCTGGTTAACACAGCAATTTCCCCTTGATAATGTGGATGAAATCAAAAAGGGTGAACGGGGAGCCGATTGTCTGCAAACTGTAAATACCCGAGCACAACAAAATTGCGGCACTATTTATTATGAAAGTAAGCGAACCAAAAATTTCTCTCAGGGTTGGATAGAAAAATTCAAAGCAGACATCCGAGAAAAAGGAGCCGATGTAGGTGTATTAGTTACTGAGGCGATGCCTACTGAAATGGAACGTATGGGGCAGGTTGATGGGATCTGGATCTGCAACTATGATGAGTTTAAAGGACTTTGCCATGTATTAAGAGATTCACTGATTAAAATAAAGCAGATGTTATCTATTCAGGATAACAAAGGCGATAAAATGTCCATGCTGTATGATTTTCTAACAGGCAATGAATTTCGTATGCAGGTTGAAGCCATTGTGGAAGGCTTTACTCAGATGAATGATGATCTGGTTAAGGAAAAACGAGCTATGACCAGTATCTGGAAAAAACGTGAAAAACAAATTGAAAAAGTGTTACTCAATACCACCAATATGTATTCATCAGTACAGGGAATAGCAGGTAGTGCGGTTAAATCGCTGCCACTTCTGGAACTTCCTGAAGATGATGATTAACCGGTATTAGTATTCTCATCTGGATCGCGAATTAGGATTAATCAAACGAGTATGCATGCAATCATTGCCCTCATAGTAATACTTGCCTTCCCCAATCTGGCTGTTTTGGTGGTTGGTTATTATATTTATTTATTGTATTTCAAAAACTATGATGATGCTGAAGAAAAGCAAAGATCACATAAAACAAGTCGGGTATTAATTTTAGTGTTCGTTGTTTTATTATTGTTACTGGTGTTCTTCGGTCTTTAATCTGCTCCCGAAGAGCAAGGTGATAAGCTTGAATCTCGAATGATTATGGGTATAAACCAATAAACCACAAAATTTAAAGAACTGTCATAACCAGGTATTTTCGGAAAAAAGATATGTCATCTCGAAAGCTTGCCCCGCGACTGTAAGGAGTGCTTTGGGTGCCGTAGTGG
>JALXDW010000425.1:0-824 GCA_027070385.1 Chromatiales bacterium | reverse complement strand
TGGAGAGATCTTGCACCCTTTTTCAGTTATATTTTTCTTAAGTAGCTACTTATGAAAGGATTATAGGAAATAAAATGTCGAAAAAATCTGATGTCGAAATCTTTAATAGCTTTTTTGCCTTAATTTGGCATATTTTAGCGACAATATGAACAGTAACGGGCGAGTTTGAAAGCAATGATTTTGTTCGCAATTTAACTCCAGGAGTATGACATGCTGAGTAAATCACAATTTATCCGAGGGTTACAGTGTCCTAAGTCATTATGGCTTTATAAGAATCGGCCTGAATTGAGGGAGCAACCCGATGTGCAAACTGAGTCTCTATTTAATACAGGCTATGAAGTTGGAGACTTGGCTAAAGAACGTTTTCCTGGCGGCATTGAGATACCATTTGATGCCAAAAATTTTGATGGCATGGTTAAGCAAACATCCCAATTAATAGCTGAGGGTGCAGAAATTATTTATGAAGCGACCTTTAAACAACGAGGTGTTTTTGCCATGGCAGATATCCTGGTTAAAAAGGGTAATAAATGGGATATTTATGAAGTCAAAGCATCCACCAAAGTTAAGGAATACCATAGGAATGATGCGGCTGTTCAGTGGTATGCCTTATCAAATGTCCTGTCACTGAATAAAGCCTATATTGTGCATATTGATAATACCTATGTCAGAAATGGTTCCCTGGACGTGTGGAAGCTATTTAGTGCTGTTGACATTACTGAAGACGTCAAAGAGCGACAATCTGAAATTCAACAACAATTAAATGAAATGGAACAGGTTATAGCCGGCGATGAACCTGATCAAAAGATTGGCACACAGTGTAGCGA
>JALXDW010000424.1 GCA_027070385.1 Chromatiales bacterium | reverse complement strand
GAATAACGGTTTGCCTGATAACTCAGCGTATTCATACCGGCACTTTCAGAAGTACAACCCAAGTCTACATCAGAAATATTCAATACAATATTATTGTCAATAAACAACTGGATGGTAGCATTATATGCCCTACTCTCATCACTATCTTTTGTTGCAATCACCAACTGAAAAGAATGCCAGTCAGACAAACTTGCATTGTCCAGCCCCATGGTATCGACTGTCTTTACTACCCTTTTTTCTCTACCACAGGTTTTATTTTCTGCAATCGTCAGTACTGCCACACCCGCCTGATCAAACCCCAGAGAAATCACAGGAACCTGAGTTAAATCCAGCTGTGTTGTTTCCAAACTGAGATACGGATTGATACCCGCATTCCACTGCCAATTATCGGACCAGCGGCTAACCCAGCTCAACTCAATTTGTTGATTAAAACTTGCAGTGTACTGCGTAAAGATATAATACGCCTTTTGTTGTATCGCTGATTTTGCCTTGTTGGTTTGTACCCATTTGAGGGCACAAGGTGTACCGTCTGCACCAGCTGAATAACAATCAAGACCACTTAAAGCATGACCATCAAATTGCCAGCCTTTAAGTTGCCAGTCCTGTTCGCTGGGCTGATACGAAAGGTTCGAACTCCAGTCAAAACTTTCACACAATAAAACATTTTCAGCCTCACAGTCAGCGTCAAGTCTTGCGGCTGCCATACTCGTTGTTTTTGATGACGTATTCAGCCGCACAGCAGGCTCGGCAAGCAGATTATTTGTGTTCTGCTTCGAAGTTGTAGCTTCACCTTCATCTCCCGGCCCACTACCCCCTCCACATGATATTAACATCGAGGAAAATAAAATTCCTAGCAACACGGTTATTGTCTTTTTACTTATCGGGGATTTTAATCTTGAATGTAAACCTTCCTTTATTTTCACTCGGATTATCACTGCATTGAGAATAATATCCATATACTCTCCTGAGTATGCTTATTCGTATTGCAGGTAAATATAGATGAAAACTGAAAAAAAATTTTGACCCGGGTAGCAGAACAGAAACAGAAATGTTTAACCCTGTCACATAAATAAAATAACTTCTTCAGGAAAGAGGAAAAGAAATATTTTCATGACCCATTAAGTTTTCATATTGGCCTTGTCTGACTTCCATCCATGGATGGAAACTGGCGTGCGGGTTTGGGGAAAGTCTGATTGAAAAGATCATTAAGTGTCAGTAAAAAGAAACAGGCACTAAAAAAAACGCCTCTTGCGTTAGAAACACAAGAGGCGTTTTGTATATGGTGGGCCGTGAGCGACTTGAACGCTCGACCAATTGGTTAAAAGCCAACTGCTCTACCGACTGAGCTAACGGCCCATAAACGAAGGCGGAATTTTACATTAACCAGCAGAAATAACAAGTGAAAATGTTATTTCTGCTGCTAAAATTTGCATAAAATATCCTGTATTAAATCGCGTCTAATTTGCGCATTCCAGCCGGTAAAAAGCGCATATCCACTAATGATGTAAGCAATGCTTTCATAAAAGTGGCTTCATCTTCATAGCACATTTTGTAATACTGGATTTTCATCGTTAGCGCGCTGCCAAATACAATGCTGGCGAAAGCAATCACTGAACCGAGTGATAACGTGGAAACACCGGTAATGCCTTGTCCAAAAGTACAACCCAAAGATAAAACACCACCAATTCCCATTAAAACAGCACCAATAACGTGTGTCTTAAAGTCTTTAAAATCAACAAACCATTCAATTCGGAAAGATTTTGAAAGCAGAGACCACAGGAAAGAGCCGGAAATAACTCCAAACAGAGACATTAAACCAAACGTGACCACACTACTGCTAAAACCACTCAGAACATAACCGAAAGATTCACCCATAGGGTTAATGAATGTAAAAGATTGTACAGCAACAGCCGGTGGACGCTTGCCCTCTTCAATTAACGACCAGACATCATCACTGGCATATTGAACCCAACTATAAGTGTCACCGTCCGCTGAAATAGTGGCAAAACCACCGCTGACATACCACGCAGCCAGAACGGCCAGACCAACAACAGTACCACCAATGATATTATCTTTACTGCTACGGAAATCACTTGAGCGAAAGACAATAAAAGTCAACGCCACAACCACCAGCAGGCCAATAACCAGTCGCAGCGTAGCAATGTCGATATTGGTCGTGGCATGAATAAAACTGCTGATATCCTGCTTGCCGGCAAGGCTGACAGATGCAAGGCTTGTCCAGGGGTAAAATACTTCGGAATAAATGGTTTTATCCGTTCCAGGGAAAGGATTAACCATGTAGTAAGCACATACTGCAATCACTGCCAAAACTATGAGTGATTTGATATTACCACCACCAATACGAATAAGGGTTTTATTACCGCAACCACTGGCCAAGGTCATACCAATACCAAACATCACCCCACCCACTGCATATTCTAACCAGGCAAAGTTACTTCCACGATAAGGAGGACGTGTGACGTCCACACTGAACACCGCCATTGCCTCAAAGATGGTAACACCGAGCATGGCAACAGCCATTGCCAAAATCCAGGCACGTAAACGGCTGGAATCACCCATATTCACTACATCGGATACCGCACCCATAGTGCAGAAATTAGTCTTATTGACAACGGCACCCATAATCAAAGCTATACCGAATGCCAGCCAAAGAATTAAAGAATGCCCGACGGCAAAACTTTCAAAAGTCATAATGTATTCCTCAAGAGTGTTATATTTTTTTCCAAAACCGAATTAAGGGCTGGATTTTGTGATGAATTTCACGTGATTATACAGAAATGGTTTACACATGTAACGCATCCAAGTGCTTACAAAGTAACCAATAGTGCGATTTGCAGTCAAATAGGAAAAAGGGGGTTTTTATCGCTGATAAACCGTCGGATCAGCAATCCCCGCTTCGGCAAAACCCGCTGCACGTAAACGACAGCTATCGCATTGACCACAAGCCCTGCCCTGCCGATCAGCGTCATAACATGAAACCGTCAAACTGTAATCAATGCCTAGCTCAACCCCTTTTTGGATAATTTCCGCTTTGCTTAAATGAATAAGGGGGGTTTCAAGTTTAATACGTTTTCCTTCAATCGCCTGTTTGGTTGCCAGATTTGCAAGTGTTTGAAAAGCCTCAATATATTCGGGTCGGCAATCAGGGTAACCTGAATAATCCACGGCATTGACACCAATAAAGATGGCATCGGCAGATAAAACTTCTGCCCAGCCAAGCGCAAGAGACAGAAATATAGTATTTCGTGCCGGCACATAGGTCACCGGAATGCCCGATGATGGCTGCGTTGGTACATCAATATTCGCATCGGTTAACGCCGAGCCGCCAATCTGGTCAAGATCAAGGTGTATGATTTTATGCTTTACATCAGAAAATGCCGTTAATAACCGCTTCACCGCATCAAGTTCGGACAAGTGACGCTGGCCATAGTCAAAACTTAGCGCAAAACACTGATAACCCTGCGATTGCGCAATCGCAAGCGTGGTCACCGAATCCAGGCCACCGGATAACAAAACAACTGCATTGCTCATTTTCTAACCATACCTTCGTATTTCTATTGTACAAAATCTCAATCATCTCTGACTGAGCCATTATATCGTTAAAATTATGCTATTTATTTGAATTTTCAGCTTAATTTCATCCAGAAATTAAAGTTTTGGGATTCTATTGACGATATTTAAAGATAACAAAGGAA
>JALXDW010000423.1 GCA_027070385.1 Chromatiales bacterium | reverse complement strand
ATTTTTCAGTGAGCGTTGTTTTACCCGCATCGGGGTGGGAGATGATCGCAAATGTGCGACGACGGAGCATTTCCTGAATAAAGTCTGACATCTGAAATAAATATTCTTGTTTGGGTTAAGGTGAAAAACGGTATTTTACAGCATAGATGCTGTCTTTGCTGAAGAAATTAGAGCTGTCTGGGCTCCAGACTGTATATGAATAACACGTTAAGGAAAAAAACAAAGACGACGTCAAGTATCAAAAGTCAGGTCCAGTGCCATAATCAGTGCATCTTCACGACCGTCTTTAGCGGGATAATAAGCTTTACGCACACCCACTTCATTAAAACCGTATTTATGGTACAAATGCACTGCTGTGACATTGGACGGACTAACTTCAAGTAACAAAACCTCGGCTTTGTGATCTTTGGCAAGATCAATTAAATGTTCCATTAATAATTTTCCAATCCCCTGCCCCTGAAAATCCTTATGCACACACAGTGTTAAAATATGAGATTCACCAGCTCCTGCCGATAACACACAATAGGCCTGTATCTGGTAATTTTGAATATATGTCCAGCAGGAATAGCCAACCTGTATACAATCGGCAAAAATGGATTTTGACCACGGGAAATCATAAAGGCTGCATTCAATCTCCATGACTTCATCAATATCACTCATTCTCATGGGTGAAAATCCGTTTCTGTTACTGTCGATAACTGCACTCATAACCGTGATTGACCTTTATAAAACTGCACTGGCAGTCATGGTTCTTTTTGCCAATAATAAGTCCTGCCATGCTTTTTCTTTATCCGCTGGCGTATTCAGTAAATAAGCCGGATGATAGGTCACCACTACCGGGAGATTCAATTCTTCAAGTGTATGCACCTTTTGGCGTAACCGGGCTATGGTGGAATGCGTTTTAAGCAAACGTTGTGCAGCACTTTGTCCAACCACTAAAATCAATTTCGGTTTAATTAATTTTATTTGTTGCAGTAAATACGGATAACAAGCGTCTGCCTCATTGGTTTCAGGCTGACGATTATTCGGTGGCAGGCACTTCAGGGTATTGGCCATGTAGACTTGCGGGCGAGTCAAATCAATCGCTTTTAACATTGCAGTTAATAGCTCACCACTTTGATCGCTAAAAATATCTCCCAGCCTGTCATCGGCCTCACTGGGCATATCACCAATAATCAACCAACTTGCATTCGGATGGCCGGTACCAAAAATACTCTGTGTACGGGTTGCATGCAGCGCACACAACTGACAAGCTGAAACAGCTTGCTGCAGACCTTGCCAGTCTGCCGGAATATCAGGCTCGGGATCCGATTTTGGTTCTGCCAATAATTCAGTCACCGTTTCAGTTTTAGTTTCAATTTCTGTTACTGACGGTGACTCGGCTGCTTTGACAGCTGCAACCGCTTCAACTGCAACCGTATTATCCGCTTGTTCAGTTTCTTCACGTGGCACCCACACATCAATACCCATGGCTTCTAAACAGGCATGTTGTGTAGGATTCAGTGATTTCATTTTCTTGTTAAAGTTAAACGTCTGCAGCTTGCGGGTGAGCGCGTTCAACCGGTTCAATAATTTTATTTAAGGCATTGATATAGGCTTTTGCAGAGGCAATCACAATATCGGTATCCGCACCCTGACCATTGACGATACGGCCACCGCGTTCCAGACGAACCGTCACTTCACCTTGTGCATCAGTGCCACTGGTAATATTGTTGACTGAATACAATAATAATTCAGTGCCACTGTTCACCACCGATTCCAGTGCTTTGAAAACCGCATCGACCGGGCCACCCCCGGTTGAATGTGTCGATACCTCCTCACCGTCAAACATCAGTATCAACTCGGCATCGGGTTTTTCACCTGTTTCGGAACAAACTTTCAGCGAAACCAGACGTAAACGTTCATTCTCCGTTTCCAGATTCGTTTCTGTTACCAGAGCCTGCAAGTCGTCATCATAAATTTCATGCTTTTTATCTGCCAGATCTTTAAAACTTGAAAAAGCCATATTTAATTCATCTTCCGACTTAAACTCTACACCCAGTTCAGCCAACCGGGTTTTAAATGCATTACGGCCGGAATGTTTACCCAAAACCATTCGATTCGTGGTTAAGCCGACATCTTCTGCTCGCATGATTTCGTAAGTCTCTCGATTTTTTAATACTCCATCCTGATGGATACCGGACTCATGGGCAAATGCATTTGCCCCCACAATGGCTTTATTCGGCTGCACGGCAAAACCGGTAATACCCGATACTAACCGCGAACAGTTCATAATTTGTGTGGTATCAATATGATCAACATTGGCAGTAAATAAATCTTTACGAGTGCGTACTGCCATCACCACTTCTTCCAATGAGGCATTACCTGCACGTTCACCCAGGCCATTGATGGTACATTCCACCTGACGCGCCCCATTCATCACCGCCGACAAGGAATTGGCCACCGCCAAACCTAAATCATTATGACAATGCACCGAGAAAATCGCTTTATCAGAATTGCTGACTTTCTCACGCAGGTTATAAATTAACTGGCCGAATTGTTCGGGCAAATTGTAACCCACTGTATCGGGAATATTCACCGTTGTTGCACCGGCATCAATCACCGCTTCCAGTACACGACATAAAAAATCCAGATCGGAACGACCCGCATCTTCCGGCGAAAATTCCACATCATCGGTAAATTGACGCGCCAGTTTGACCGCTTTGACCGCCTGTTCAATCACCTGATCAGGCTCCATACGCAATTTTTGCTGCATATGAATAGGCGAAGTTGCTATAAAAGTATGAATACGACCGGCATTGGCATTTTTTAAGGCTTCACCGGCACGTTGAATATCTTTATCCAGCGCACGTGCCAAACCACAAACCGTGCTGTCTTTAATGGTATTGGCAACTGCCTGAACGGACTCGAAATCACCTTGTGATGCGATTGGAAAGCCGGCTTCAATCACATTAACGTGCATTTTCTCCAGGGCTTTGGCGATACGCACTTTTTCATCCAGGGTCATGGATGCCCCCGGACTTTGTTCGCCATCACGCAAGGTGGTATCAAAAATAATAATTGAATCTGTAGTGTTACTGGGTTTTGACATGGGTTTGCTTCCTCTTAAAAGCCATTATACATGGCTCAATGCCCATCCTTAAATATTTAACCAAGGATAATTTAACTTAATTTGTTGGGTTTGCGCCGCCATTTGACGCTGTCAGCTTGAATTTATGCCCTAAAGGGCAAGGAGGCTGAGGCTTAAAAGAAGTAAAGCAATAAAAACAGACGAAGCAATGGCCTGATACGCAGCGGGCGTATTGGCAGAAGAGTCGATTGCAACTGTTTTTTGGGTAAACATGACTTAACTATAATCTGTATTTTTTAATTTGCCAAGTTTTTTGAGAAATAAATTGAATCAGTCTGATTCAGACTGTTTGTGTGCTTTTTTACGTTGCGCGCGGCGTTGTCTTAGCTGTACTAAAGTCATCACCGGGCCGGATAAAGCATAACCGAAAAAGACGGAGAACAGCACAATGGGAGGGTCATAGGTAACCAGCACGATCACCAGGACAAAGAGCAACATGGTGATAAACGGCACCTTGCCACGCAGATCGATTCCCTTAAAGCTGTGATAACGGAAGTTACTCACCATCAGTAGACCAACCACCGCTGTCAGAATCATGGAGGTAATATTCATGATTCGCCCAGGCTCAATGTAATCATGCCCTACCCAGA
>JALXDW010000422.1:293-3758 GCA_027070385.1 Chromatiales bacterium | reverse complement strand
ATTAATTAGCGCGTTATTCATGAGCTAATCATACGGAAAAAATTCTATGATTTATATTTTTTAACCTCAAAGCACACAAACTAATACCGAATTTTACTTTGTGTGCTTTGAGATTAAATTTGTTACATATTGCTGCCGCTATTTATTACCTGTGGCAATATTGGTTAACTTGTTCAATGCACCGGTCATTTTAGCCTGAATCTTGGAACGGTTTTTAATATGATGCCGTTTTACAATATAAGCCGGATCATTATAGGTTAACCACACCTGACCTTTTTCATCTTCCCAGGCCAGCGCCTTTAAAGGTAAATCAATACCGGCTGTTTGATTGGCAGTAAACATATGGCTGCCTAGTTTAGGATTGCCAAAAATTAACAGTTCAGTCGGGCGTAACGGAATACCCACGCCTTTTGCTTTTGCCGCATGGTCCCAACGCATAGCAACGCCAATACCTTTTTTCTTTAGGACAGCTTCAAGTTTGTCGAGCGTTTCTTTAACGCTATAGTTGCTCTTTTTTGAAATTAAGCCATTTTCATCAACATCGGCATCTGCCAATACAGAATTTATCGCTACAAAAGGCAGTGCAAGCGCTGTTACCAAAATCAAAATTTTCTTAATATTGTTTTTCATCATTCCTTTCTCCATTTTATTTTTATACACACCAACTTGCTTTATAACATACCCGAAAGCGGTTAAAGATATGTGCTTAAACTCACAGTTCTTATAAGTGAAACGTAAAATCAGGCCGATTGCTGATTTTCTTTCTGGCTTATTTGATAGGCTGACTTCTTTAAATGTACCAATATAATCGATATCGCGGCCGGGGTAACACCCGATATACGCGCTGCCTGTCCCACTGTTTGTGGCTTAATACGATTTAATTTTTCACACACTTCTGTCGACAACCCTTTGACAGTGGAATAATCCAGTTGTTCCGGTATATCTGTTAACTCATGACGTTTTTGTTTTTCAATTTCGCTTTGCTGACGATCGATATAACCAGCATATTTTGCCTGTACTTCGATTTGTTCAACCACACTGTCAGATAAATTTTCCGGTTTATTTTCTTGCGCTTCGGTTAAAGTCATTAATTCCGTATAGGACACTTCCGGGCGGCGTAATAAATCCAACAAGGTGGCTTCTTTTGAAATTTGCTGACCCAGTACACGTTCGGCGGTTTTTTTATCTATTTTAGTGGGATGAACCCAGGTGGACGCGAGACGCTTATTTTCTGATTCAATGGCTTCACGTTTGGCCTCAAAGAATTGCCAGCGCTCATCATCAACCAGACCCAGCTCACGACCTTTGGGTGTCAAACGTAAATCAGCATTGTCTTCACGCAATAATAAACGATATTCTGCACGTGAGGTAAACATGCGATAGGGTTCGATGGTACCCTGAGTAATCAGGTCGTCGATTAACACACCAATATAGGCTTCATCTCGTCTTGGTGTCCATGCCTCTTTGCCTTGCACTTGCAAGCTGGCATTCATACCGGCAATCAGGCCTTGCGCAGCGGCTTCTTCATAACCCGTTGTGCCATTAATTTGCCCGGCAAAAAACAGACCCTGCATATGTTTGGTTTCCAGCGATGCTTTTAAGTCACGTGGATCAAAATAGTCGTATTCAATCGCATAACCCGGGCGGGTAATATGGGCGTTTTCAAAACCTTTTATCGAGCGCACAAAATCAAACTGCACATCAAATGGCAAACTGGTTGAAATACCATTAGGGTAAATTTCGTTAACCGTTAAGCCTTCCGGTTCAACAAAGATTTGATGGGAATCGCGATCCGCAAAACGCATCACCTTATCTTCAATAGAAGGGCAGTAACGTGGCCCGACCCCTTCAATAACACCACTGTACATTGGCGAGCGATCCAGCCCGCTGCGAATGACCTCGTGGGTATGGCGATTGGTATAAGTAATGTAGCAGGGCACCTGTTGTGGATGGTCGCTGGCTTTGCCCATATAGGAAAACACCGGCACCGGATCATCACCGGGTTGCTCTTCCATCACCGAGTAATCCAGTGTCTTGCCATCAATGCGCGGTGGCGTACCGGTTTTTAACCTGTCTACTTTAAAAGGTAAGGCACGTAAACGTTGTGATAATGCATTCGAAGGCGGGTCACCCGCACGCCCCCCCTGATAGTTTTCCATGCCGATATGAATCAGGCCACCCAGAAACGTACCGACCGTCAATACCACCGATTTAGCTTTAAACTTTAAACCCATCTGGGTGACGACACCACATACCCGATCAGCTTCAACGATTAAGTCATCCACCGCCTGCTGGAACAAACTTAAATTCGGGGTATTTTCCAATACATGACGGACTGCATTCTTATAGAGCACGCGATCTGCCTGGGCGCGAGTGGCACGCACCGCCGGACCCTTGCTGGCATTGAGGATTCGAAACTGAATACCGGCCGCATCCGCGGCTTTAGCCATCAAGCCACCCAGGGCATCAACCTCTTTGACCAAATGGCCTTTGCCAATCCCGCCAATGGCCGGATTGCAGCTCATTTGCCCCAGCGTTTCGATATTATGCGACAACAACAGGGTTTTACTGCCCATGCGCGCAGCCGCCAGTGCCGCCTCGGTACCGGCATGACCACCACCAACGACAATGACATCGAAACTATCTTTATAAAACATGGGCTTGATAAAACATAATGAAATTAACGACAAATAGAGAAACAAACTTACAGGTTAGCGCATATTTTACCTGTTGCAGGACAAATCACCAACTACAACAGGTCTTATCAGGATAAATAGTGCTTTTTCCGGTTAAATTACAGCAAATCACGACTTTATCGCTGCAAAATAAGCATTTTTTTAAGGTGCGCGCAGTAATGCAGCCGGGGCGCGGACAGGACTATTCAAACTTTTCAAAAAGGCCTCAAGCTGCTCAAACTCCCGTTCATTCAAATCAACCGGTAAAAATAAGGCGCTTTGTCTGAATTTGGCTGGTGGAGGGTCATTATAATGCTTAATAACATCCAGCAAGGTTTTATATTGACCTGCATGCATATACGGTGCGGTTTTGGCAACATTACGCAAGCTTGGTGTTTTAAAAGCGCCCATTGTTTCATGCCGGTCCAGCGAAATGTACTTGAGCTCATCACAGCTTTTGCTGCCATTAACCGTCGCTGTATCATTGTATCGACTCAGGCAATTTGTTTTATTTTTCAATACCTGTTGTGCTCCGTTGTATCGCCCCCAATCATGCGATTTCCCTTCCGGGGGTTGTACACCAATGTTGTGAAACTCTTTATCTGTAAACAGTGGCCCGCTGTGACAGATGGTACATTTCGCTTTGTCGATAAAAATACGCAAACCCGCCCGTTCCTCTGTTGATAATTGTTTTTGCATTAACAGCGAATCTTTTTTGATTAACGCTTTTACATAAAGGTCAAAACGGGATTCTCCCGGTTGCAGTTGTGTTTCGTAGGCTGCCAATACC
>JALXDW010000422.1:0-283 GCA_027070385.1 Chromatiales bacterium | reverse complement strand
AATATATTACCTATATTGACAAAAATAACAGTTATTTTTTCTCTATCGGCTTGTTGCATTTTCTGCCATGCCTTGTTAACTGCCTTGTCTTTTACCGGCCCGGCATGCCGAGGAAAACGTTTCTTATCTGTTAAATCAGGCAGTTTGCCAAATAATTTTTCATAGCGTTGACGCAACTCAGGATCATTAAAAATAATATGTGCAAATTGCAGCCGATCACCTGCTTGTTCAAGTTCATTTTCAAGTGGGCCTAAGGCCTGTGACCATAAACTGTCGACACGGC
>JALXDW010000421.1 GCA_027070385.1 Chromatiales bacterium | reverse complement strand
GTGCGCCGGTGTTTAAGCAGTCCACTGAGATTGTTGCTCAGCTTTATGCACATTTAAACGACGAAATTCCCATTATCGCCGCTGGCGGTATCATGTCGGCGGAAGATGCCCAGGAAAAAATCAGCGCAGGTGCATCGTTGGTTCAGGTTTATAGTGGCTTGATTTATCAGGGACCAGAATTAATCAAACATATTAAGCAGACCAAGGGGTGTTCTGCATAATATTTCCAGAAATTCGTAGGACATGTCCTATACTTACCTGTAGATAGTTACCTAAATTGTGTTGTGTCAAAAATGAAAGGACTTAATTATGCACATCAGCCTCTATTGTTACCGCGCACTGGTAGTTTCTGTTTATGATGGTGATACTTGTAATGTCGATATTGATCTTGGGCTGGGCGTTTGGAAAAGATCAGAAAAGCTACGGCTGGCCCGTATTAACGCACCTGAATTGAGAGGTGCCGAGCGGGAAGAGGGCCTTGTTGCCCGGGATTATCTACGCTCAATTGTTTTGGATAGGGAAATACTGCTGCAAACTATTCTCGATAAAAAAGGTAAATTCGGTCGGTATCTTGCAGAACTGTGGATAATGGATTCATCTGGTAAGTGGCAAAATGTTAATGACCTGATGATTCAAACCGGGCATGCAACCTATTATGCTAATAAAGTTAAAGCTGTCGCTTATGATGTGAACGAAATTGCTTGATCATTCAGAGCAGGCTTAAGACTTAAAGCTCAGTTAGTTCAGCAACATATTGGGTTTTTGTTTGTTGCATGTAGATTAAAACTGCATAAAGTGACAGGTTATGTTGCTGAATTATTACTCGACTTTTTCTTATCTAACTATTACATGTCTTCGAGGGGTTATCATTGCTTGGGTGCTGCTTTTTTCTCAGCAAGCATTGCCTACCGAGCAAAGCGATGATCTGCAAAATGCCATAAATGCTGAACAAGCTCAACGCTATGTCGATGCATTGAGTCTGTATCAATTAGCGCTGAAAAAAGCACGCCAAACAAATCAACAACAGCAACAAGTTGAGATTCTCTACGCACTGATACGTGTTTTTCAACATTTGAATCAAGGTCGTGAAGCATTTGAAATCATAAAACAGCTGGAAAACCTGGCGGTTAGCATTGAAGATAAATCAGAACTGGTGCGGATATACCGTACACTGGCAATTGCTTATCAGAGTATCGGCAAACACTCCTTTGCAAGAGACTATTTTGCTGTAGCAGTGGAGATGGCAAGAGAGCTAAAGAACGATGATTTACTTGCCCAGTTGTTAAACGAACAAGCATTTCTCGATACCGCCATTGCTGATTACAAAAGCGCATTTCTCAGTTATGAAGAGAGTCTGTCCCTTTATAAAAAACTCCAACATTATTCAGCAGCAGTGGATGTCAGTTTAAACCTGATTCATGCCGCCTTGAAATTAAAGCAACGAAAAAAAGTTTTAAAACTGTTAAATCAGCTAAATGACTTAATCAAAAATACAAAGCTTAAGTTAACAGCAGAACAATGGATTAGACGGGGGCTTATATACCGCGCTGCTCATATTACGTTTAATTTACCCGGACGCTACCGAAAATACGCCTTCCAAAGTTATCAACAAGTACTGAATAGTGATAATAATATCCACAAAGCTAATGCAAATGGCTATATCGGCCAGATGTATGCCGACGAAGGAAGATATGATGAGGCTGCTATTTACTCGGAAAAAGCCTTATCGACTTTATCAGCCAGTGGTCATATTACACTGCAATACAAGTGGCAATTACAACTTGCTCGTGTTTACAGCGCTAACAAGCAGATATCAAAATCATTGGCTGCTTACCAAAATACTTTACAGGCTTTTAAGAAACTTCCATTCACGGATTATATTGTTCGACTCCATCGCTTCCCATTGGACGTGGAGCCGATGTTTAGGGAGTATACACAGCTTGTTCTGGAATATTCAATGGGTCGTTCTGATAAACCTGAAAAAATTAAAGGATTGAAGCAAGCGCTATCACTTTATCATCAGCTTTTTCAATACGAGAAAAAATATTATTGCCACGCAAGCTGTGATGTAAAAATAACGTTGAAGCCTAAACTAAATACTAAAGCAAGGGCATTTATATCCGTTTTTAAAATAGCTGACGGACTTCTAGTCATAGCCAGCATTAATAATCAGCTATATTATCATCAGGTAAAAATCACGCCCATGATGCTAACCCAATATTTAAGCGATGTAAAAAAAGATCCCAAAAACATTTATCACTGGATGGTAAAACCATTTGAAACCATTATTGAAAACTTAAAAATCAAGCAGTTGGTTTTTCTGGATAATCGTTGGTTGCCAATTATTCCTTTTCAATCCATGCAGAAAGATAAGGGATATTTAATTGAAGATTACGCCATTAGTGTTGTGACGGATGTTTATGTGCCGGAAGTAGAGCGAGTTAAGCAACCGTTATTATATGTACAAATTGTTGATAAAGTTGAAGCAAAAAAGCAAACGAATAAGCAAATTGACTTAAATCAGTTAAAATCTTCATACGCTGGTATCGTTGATTTGGCTATTCCCATCATTGCTAATGAAGATTACCGGGATTCTTATCTGAAATTTACCGAATCGCCGGTTAAACTGACCAATAGTTTTTATTACAAGCAAAACCAAGATCTGGATTTGATAATCGCTCGAGACCCACAACCAAAAAACAAATTACGTTTGCAACAATTATCATTTTCCATGATTTCTACACCAGCATATCTCATTATGAACGGAAAAACAGATACTCATTTGAAAGATCAGTTCATATCCGAATTTCTGTCCAAACTCACAAGTGTACATAGCTATGCACTAGCTTATCAATCTGCAAGTATGAAATACATCGGTAAAAATGACGAATTCTTAACGAATACCCAACTCATTTATCAATCAGTCGATTGACAATTTGAACAGCAGATTAGAATTAGTTAATACCTGTTCCTACTCAGTTACTGGTAGGATTTCCTGCATCATTTAGTCGTATCTTTTTATTATCAGAAACCAATTATCAGCAAGATAGCTAATATTTAAGATTGTTTCTTAAAGAAAAACTGTCCTATAACTTTTTGTTAATATTCAACTGGCAGACTTCCTTTCCCATTCAAATATTCCCTATTGTCCTGTTAGGTAATGCCATGTATTTAATGAAAAGAACGCTTCCTCTTATATTTTTCCTGCTGCTTACCGCCTGTGGAGGTGGAGAAGATAACAAGACATTAATGTCAGGAATATTTCTCGATAGTCCGGTGGAAGGTTTAAAATACAAAACCGCATCACAGCAAGGATATACCAATGAAAAAGGCGAGTTCTTTTTCCAGCAGGGTGAGACGGTATCTTTTTATCTTGGAAATATTATTTTGGGTTCTGCTGTTGGTAATTCGATTTTAACACCACTGGACTTATTTCACTCTCAGGAAAATAAAACCCATATTCCAGCGCGCAATCTGGTCCGTTTTTTACAAACCCTGGATACAGATAATAACCCGAAAAATGGTATCAAATTAGATTCAGAATTACTTACCACCGTTTCAATAAAAAGTATAGCGTTTGACCAGCCAATTGAAGCGTTTGAAAAAGACCCACGAGTTGTTGAAATATTAAGTACAGTTACAAACAATAAATCGTTGGTAGCAGAAGGAAAGTCATATTTACATTTTCAAAAATCATTATCACAACAAAATTTAGTGAATGAAAATGAACAAACTTATCATATTTCGGGCTCTATAACCGGTCTGCAAGGTAATTTAACAATTGATA
>JALXDW010000420.1 GCA_027070385.1 Chromatiales bacterium | reverse complement strand
GGGTAAACCAGAACTGTTACAAATATTGACAGCCGATGATCAGGACGAGATGCAGCTGTTACAATTTGCCGCTAGTCTTGAGGCCGGTTCTGAACATCCTTTGGCTCAAGCTGTACTGGAAAAAGCAGTTGATAAAAAAATAGAATTATTAAGTGTGGATAATTTTAATGCCATAGAAGGTCAGGGGATCAGTGCGACCATTGAAGGTGATACGCTACTTTTAGGTAATGAAAAATTAATGCAAAATAAAAATATTGATTTGACTCAATGGCAGGAAAAAATAATCAGTTTAACCGAACAGGCTCAAACGCCTGTTTTTATTGCGCGTGAAAATAAATTATTGGGTTTATTAGGCATTGCCGATCCTATTAAAGAGGATTCGGAGAAAGCCATTCAACGGTTTCATCATGCCGGTTTAAAGGTCGTCATGCTAACGGGAGACCATCAACGTACAGCAAATGTTATTGCCAAACAGGTTGGTATTGATGAAGTTATCGCTGAAGTGTTACCTGCTGATAAACAAATTAAAGTCTCTGAATTACAACAACAGGGACGAATAGTCGCAATGGTTGGTGATGGTATTAATGATGCCCCTGCACTTGCACAAGCTGATGTGGGTTTTGCAATAGGCACGGGGACTGATGTTGCCATCGAAAGTGCTGATATTGCATTAATGAGAGGTTCTTTAAATAGTGTGATGGATGCGATTCAAATATCAAAAGCAACCATTAAAAATATTCGACAAAATCTGTTTGGTGCCTTTATATATAATATTTTAGGTATTCCTTTTGCAGGTGGTGTATTGTTTCCGTTTATTTGCATGTTATTAAGCCCGGTGATTGCTGGGGCAGCAATGGCAATGTCATCGGTGACTGTGGTAACAAATGCAAACCGTTTGAGGTTTTTTAAACCCGAAGGGGATGATGTATGATTATAAATATTATTGGTTTGGTATTAATAGTCATGATTGTCTGGTGGTTTTGGTTATCGGGTAAAAATTGAAAATTATATAGGGTAGAGATATGGCCTGGTGGGGCAAAGTACTTGGTGGTGGTTTTGGTTTTTTAATGGGTGGCCCGTTAGGTGCTGTTATGGGTGCTGCTTTTGGTCATCAGTTTGATAAAGGTCTAAATCAGGACTTTGATGGCCTTGGTTATCAGGCTCAGGAAAGAACGCAGCTTGCTTTTTTTAGTGCTGTTTTTTCGGTGATGGGACATATTGCCAAAGCCGATGGCCGGGTAACGCCAGACGAAATTGAAATGGCACGTAGCATGATGCAGCAAATGTCACTGGATGAGCAGCAAAAGAAAGTGGCTATCGAATTGTTTAATCAGGGTAAGCAGGCTGATTTTGATCTTGATGGTGTGTTACATCAATTTAAACAGGAGTGCCGTCGACAGGTTACGTTGGTACAAATGTTTATTGAAGTATTACTTCATGCGGCCTATGCCGATGGTGTGATGCACCAAAAAGAAAAAGCGTTGCTCAAACACATTACGATAACGTTAGGGTTTTCATCCATCAAGTTCCAACAACTTGATGATATGGTGCGCGCGCAACGTAGCTTTCACCAGGGTGGTGGGCAAGCATACCATCGGGCTCCCAGCCAGAATATGTTAAAGGATGCCTATGGTATACTCAATGTATCGGAATCGGCAAGCGATGCAGAAATCAAAAAAGCCTATCGGCGTTTAATGAATCAGCATCACCCGGATAAACTGGTTTCCAGAGGAATGCCGGAGGAAATGATAAAAATGGCAACTGAAAAAACCCAGGAAATTAAAGCAGCTTATGAGTTAATCAGGAAGTCACGTAAGTAAACGGTTATCTTTTGATTGAAAATATAAATTAGAAATAACGCCCGGCCGCCGCCACACTGATCACAATTAATCCCAGTAGAGTGTTAATACCTACCAGCATACGGATCTGGTTTAATCGCTTGCCGGCTTCAGGCCAGTTTTCATTTGCAACAGCCTGTTTAAGACGTTTATAAGGTGCAAAGAAAACGTGCAGGTAAATCAGAATCATCACAATACCTAAACCATTCATGGTGTGGATAAATACGGGGGCATTTTCAAATCCCTGGTAAAAGTTAAAGACCATGATGTAACCCGTTAATGGAAGTAATACCACTGCTATCCAGACAAAAGGAAAAAACCGGCCAAAGACACTGGTCCATAATTTAAGTCGAATGGGTGGTTCAAGTAGCATCGCAGCACTCGGACGTAATACAACGTAGGCAAAAAACATTCCACCGACCCAGATAACAGCAGCGAGTACATGCAGAGCAAGTAATATATAAGAAGACATTTTATTTCCTTTGGATTAAATCAGTTATCAGATATTTTTTTGTGTTTGAATTTCTTTTCCCGGTGCATTTTTTAACAGCCATAGACGTATTATTTTGACAAGCTGTTCACTTTTACTCCGATAAAAATGGTCCGCACCTTCTATTTTAATTTGTTTATAGTGCTGGTTTGCCTTTTTCCCCGCAATCAAACGGTTTTTCGCGAAACGCAGTACCGGATCCAAATCCTGGCTGCCATAAATATCCAATAGCGGGATAGTTTTAATTTGGCTAAGTTTTTTTACATTATTGAATTCTTTGATTTTAGGATTGTCAGGCATACTGATTGCTATATAGCCGCGTATCGCTGGATCAGATTTAGTTGTTAAATACTGGTTTGCCATGGTGGTGCCCAAACTGTGTGCAACGATAACAATATTCTGAATATTTTTATTTTTTAGAAATTGTACCGCTGCGTTAAACCGGCCGTTTACCTCTTTCAATAGCGGAATATATTCTTTGGCGGTTTTACCATTTTCAAGTATGGGCATTTGAATACTCAGGGTGGCCCAGCCATATTCGGGCAATTCTGCTCGAACGGGGTGGATTACATCGGGCCAGTTCGGGTGCACACCAATGCCATGCACAACGATGAGTGCGCCCTGTGTTTTAGGCAGGGGGCTTTCAGTCAGTAACCCCAGAAATTTATTTTTACCATCCTCCAGCCAGACTGCTTCCCCGACCATCAGGCCGTCGACGATTTGATCCGCCCAGCGTTTTTCCTTGGCCAGGTCGGAGGCCGCTGTGAAGTGGCTAAAAACCATTAAAAATACAATATTTATCATTAAAAACAGATAGTTATATTTTTTGTGTGTGGCCACTTAGTCCTCCGCAGATGTGTTTTGGGATTTATACTATATATATGTCTTTTGCAGGGTGCAATCTGCCATGCAAAATGAGGCCGCTAAAAGCTGAAATAGTTTCCACAATCAGGTAAAGTGGCGCTTCCAATTTTTTCGTGGCTGGAGCCTCGCTAAAACCTTTGAATATTCAGGTTATGGGGCATTCTGGTTAAACACTATGGCTGTTACAGCATAACTATAATTTAGAGGCGAATACTATGGCAGATTTTAAAATTGCCCCATCCATCTTGTCAGCAGATTTTGCGATCCTGGGGCCTGAAGTTGATAATGTTCTTAAAGCGGGTGCAGATATTGTGCATTTCGATGTAATGGATAACCATTATGTTCCAAATTTAACCATTGGACCATTGGTTTGCGAAGCATTACGCAAACACGGTGTGACAGCCGAGATTGACGTACATTTAATGGTAAAACCCGTCGATCGTATTATTCCTGATTTTGCTGCGGCTGGTGCAAGCTATATTACTTTCCACCCGGAAGCATCTGAGCATATTGATCGTTCTTTACAAATGATTCGTGAAGCAGGTTGTAAGTCCGGTTTGGTTTTTAACCCCGCCACACCGCTTGATTACTTAAAGCA
>JALXDW010000419.1 GCA_027070385.1 Chromatiales bacterium | reverse complement strand
GCACAGGCTACGGTTGGAATGCTGCTTTCATAACACGCTGGGACGGCCTTTCTTTCGGTGCATCCTACCGTTCTGCCGTACATGCACGCGCGACAGGCACCGCTGCAAGTGTCGTACCGATTGAAGTGGATATTACTTTCCCTGAGATTTTGACCATTGGATTCAAGTATCACATAAATGCTGCCCTGAGCTTTGAACTGGATATTGAGCATACTGGCTGGAAAGTCTACGACAATCTGAATATTCGCAAACAGGCCGATGATTCCACCTTAACGCTCAGCACCAACAACTGGAAAAACACGCTAACCTACCGCATAAGTGGCCAATACAAATTCAACAAACACCGGTACCTGTTTGGCTATGCTTATGACGAAACACCGCAAGACGACGCCTACTTTTCCGCACGCATACCCGGTGCAGACAGACAGTTGTTTTCAATCGGTTACCAATATAATTTTGGGAGTTACCAATTTGATGCCGGTATCATGCGAGTGGTCTTTAAGGACCGTGTTTTTAATGCCAGTAAAAGCTACGTGACCGCCAGTGATGCTAACGGTACCACCGCTTATAATGGTACTTATCGTTCAAATGCTACCGTATTGAGTGTTGGTGTAAGTACAACTTTCTAATAAAGTAGCATTTGCCCTCAAACTACTAACTAAAAAAAAGCCCTCATCAGTGAGGGCTTTTTAGGTATCAGTTAATCACAAACTATATATAGAGTGTAATATCTGCTTCACCTGCAAATTCAAAAAACGTTGCCGCTCCACCAAAGGTCACACCATCGATGAAGTCTGCCGGATTCATATCAAACAAATCAACTGTCATTTGACAGGCTATCATTTTCACTTCAGCCTCCAGACAAAGATCCCGAAGTTCATCGAGACTAGCAACCCCTTTGGATTTCATTTTGTTTTTCATCATCATGGTCATGATGCTTTGCATGCCAGGTATTGCAGTACCAATAACTGGAAACCACTTATCCATCCCCATTGGCATCGGCATACCGGGATTACCCAGCGGGCTTACTGCCACTTTCATTTTACGTTTTAACAGCTGAAGACCGTAAAATGTAAAGAATATTTCAACGTCATAGCCCAATGCTGCTGCCGTTGAGGCAAGAATAAACGGGGGGTATCCCCAGTCCAGTGTTCCTTTGGTTGCAATAATCGCGAGTTTTTTATTCGACATAGATTTAACCTCTAGTCAGCAATGTTAATGTTACGCGTCCCTGACCATGCACATTAAAAAAAACTGTTATTTAGTTCTTTTTAATCAAGAAAACGAATTTACCGCCTTCTTCTTTAGATTCCATTAATTCATTACCGGTTTGTTTGGCAAATGCTTCAAAATCTTTTACTGAACCAGGATCAGTTGCAATAATGTGCAATACTTGTCCTGCCTCCATACCTGCTAAACTTTTCTTCGCACGAAGAATAGGTAGTGGACAGTTTAAACCTGATGCGTCGAGTTCTTGATCAAAATTAGCCATGGTAGCTCCTGTTGTAAGTTAAAATTTATGTATCAGAATCATTCAGATAGGCCATTTATAAGGTATTTAGGCAAGAATAACAACCCAATAATGTTCTAATATAGGTTTTTATTAATATTCAAGTCGTTAGCGACAGAACTTGAAATCAATCACTATTACCAATTCAGGTAAAACGGTAAATATTTCACCGTAATCAGTATATCTTAGCGGCTAATCAGACCAAATCCAACTCATTGAGGCATAAACCACTTGCCTGCCAGGCATTAAACCCGCCTCGCAATGTATACACGTTATTAAAGCCCGCATTTTGCAAATACTGACAAGCCTGTAGTGAGCGCGCGCCCATATGGCAAAACAAAACAATAGGTCGTTGGTCTGATAATTCAACCACTTTACTGGGGATAATATGCAAAGGCATATGCTTAGCCTGCGGAATGGTTCCCTTGCTCACTTCGTGGCTACTTCGTACATCGAAAATATCCACTATTCTGTTTTCATCTTTCAATAACTCATGCAATTCAGATACTTCTATTTCACGTACGAGTGGCATTTCCTCTCCAATTTTTTAAAGCCGGACACTTACATCCATATAAGAGTATTATTATATAACACTTATATGATTATTCAGATAATAAAATTGAAACCACTTCACAATTTAGTGTCATAAACCTGAGCCAAGCGCATATTTACAAAACCACGATCAGGAATGATAAGATTAACGAATGAAACAAAAAATAACCGCCCTTTTTGCACAACAGAAATTTGCTTATATTATTATCTACTTGATTATATTGGTTTTTTCAAAACCCACCCTCCTTTTTGCCGGAGAATTGAATATCCCTGATATTGGTGACAGTGCCGCAACGGTATTGACCTTATCCGAAGAAAAAAGAATGGGGGAAGCGGTTGTACGCAATATTCGCCGGGCGGGAAAACTTGTTGATGACCCGTTACTGACTGAATACATCAACAATTTGGGCAACAAGCTGGTTTCTGTGAGCAGTAATAAAGATTACCGCTTCAAATTTTTTGTGGTTGATGATAAATCCATTAATGCCTTTGCCCTGCCCGGTGGTTTTATTGGTGTACATTATGGTCTGATTCTGGCTAGTCGAAACGAGAGCGAACTGGCCTCGGTCTTGGCACATGAGATTGCCCATGTGACCCAGCGTCACCATGCACGTGCCTATGATCTAGGCCAACGCTATGAAACACCGGTATTGGCCGCGCTTATTGCCGCCATTGTACTCGGTGCAAATGGAAATGAACTGGGACAGGCTGCGCTGGCCAGTATTGCCGGTGGTACGGCCCAATTAGGCATTAATTTTACCCGCGCAAATGAAAAAGAAGCCGATCGGCTTGGTATTAAAATGCTGAACAACGCTGGCTTTGATGCTCACAGCATGGCCAGTTTTTTTGGGCAAATGTATAAAGAATCCCGACTTTATGGCTCGCAAGGTCCCGAGTTTTTACGCAGCCATCCCGTCACACAAAACCGGATGGCAGAGGCCAAACTGCGCGCAAACCAAATGCCACTCAAGCAACCACCATCCTCCGCTTCTTATTTTTTAATGAAACAGCGTATTCAAATCCTCAATCAACATGACAACAAAGCTTTACTCAACCATTATAAGTTACAGCTTAAAAATAAAACCTATACCCAACGTGAAGCGGCACTTTATGGCTACGCCATTGCCCTTTTGAAAAATAAACAGCTTAAACAGGCAAATAAAATTATCCAGCAATTAAGAAAGCAGGCACCTTCACGGATTGCTTATCTCATTACAGAAGCACAAATTGCCGAACAGGCTCAAAAACACAAGAAGACACTACAACTATATAAGAGTGCGCTGACCGACTACCCGCATAATGGCCCGTTAACGCTTAACTACATCGAAGCACTGCTAAAACAACAAAAATACCGTCTAGCCAAAACAGTCATTGATAACCAGCTTAGATACACATCATCCCCTCCTGAACTTTTCAGGTTGTTATCCCGTATTGAGTCAAAACTTGGAAACCGGGCGGCGACCCATGAAGCCATGTCCAATTATTATTACCACATCGGGCAAACACATCAGGCACTCAATCAGATTAACCTGGCCTTAAAAATACCCGGCCTTGATTTTTACACCGAAAGCCGACTCAGTGCGCGTAAAAAAGAGCTACAAATCGAAATTAAAGCCATGGCAAAACAGCAATCTTAATCTGAAGAATTAAATTCAGTAAAACTGTATTTTTCATTGGCAGGAATCAAATTGGGCCATTCAAAACCCTATTTCTTAATTTTAATATCTTCTTATTTACTTAAGT
>JALXDW010000418.1 GCA_027070385.1 Chromatiales bacterium | reverse complement strand
TGTCCATTCCCATTGGCATGGGCATACCTGGATTACCCAGAGGGCTGACTTCCAGTTTCATTTTTTTCTTTAACAGCTGCAGACCATAAAAGGTGAAAAATATCTCAACATCATAACCCAGTGCAGCAGCAGTGGATGCCAGAATAAAAGGAGGATACCCCCAATCCAGGGTACCTTTAGTTGCGATAATGGCCAGTTTTTTAGTACTCATGTTTAAATCCCAAGGTTTGTAGTGTTTCAGTGTTGTAGTTGTAACTGAGTAAAAGTGTAACTGGCAAGATTTCCAATTTCTGTGCGTATTAGCACTTAACTAAAAAAATAATTTCATTGGCCACAAAAGATAAAATCATTCCTTCCAATGTACCCATTGGTACAGACCGTGATAGCGTTGCTTGACTAGGATAAATGCAATATTCAAACCCATTAGCAGAGAAAAATTATGAAAAAAACAAGTACCCGATTTTCCATCGTTGCACTATTTATTTCCTGGACTGTATTGCTTTATTCCAGTCTTTACTCCGGCCTTGCGCTAAGTGCAGAAACTCACTTCAAACCGTTTGTATTGGCACAAACATTGCCATCAACAGACATTAAAAAAGCCACTCAAGATATTAAAGCAAAACTGACTCAAGCAGGCTTTGAAGTTGTGGGTGAATATACACCTTATGCAAACACCCACATTGTTATTATCACAAACCCGACTTTACGCAACTATGCAACACAATCCGAGAACGGGGTTTATGGTGTTATTCAACGGGTCAGTATTACAGTGGTTGGAAATGAAACACAAGTGGCTTTTACCAACCCGACTTACATGGCTCATGCCTATCGTTTTAAAACGGATCTTGCTGATATTACCCAGGCACTTAAAACCACTCTCGGCTTTATCAAGGAATACGGTTCTGATAAAGGTTTGACCAAAGATGAACTACGAGAATATCAGTACAAAATGTTTATGCCTGACTTTACCGATAAACTTGAACTGGCCGAATACGAGAACCAGCAAGAAGCACTGAAAAAGGTAAACAAGGCCCTTGCAAAAAATGAAGGTGGTGTTAGTAAAATTTACCAGGTGGATTTAAAAGATAAAAATGAAACTATCATTGGTGTGCAACTGAAAAAGAATATTTTTTCTGACTGCAGTAGTGACCAATACATCATGAGCCAGATTGATTTCAAGAAAATCAAATCCAGTGCCCACCTTCCTTATGAGTTGATTATAAAAGATGGCAATGTGTATGCCCTGTTTGCTGAATTCAGAATTGCAATCAGCTTCCCTGATTTGTCCATGATGGGTAGTAACAGCTTCATGTCGATTATGTGTGCGCCCGGTTCTATTCAGAAAGCATTAACACTTGGGGCAGGTGGAAACCCGGATGATTAATGTTTAGTAGATGGTCGAGCTTGTATTACAGGCTCGACCCAATATCTACAGCAAGACAACATAATGATCAATTAACAAAAAGCTAAACAGTAGCATTAGATACAAGATAGAATAACCAAAAGTTTTCATTGGCATTCCTTTTAATTCAGGGTTCTGCATTCTGACCGCATAGTAAAGAAATATCCCGCCCAGAATCGTAGCTGCTATCAGGTAAAGAAGCCCGCTCATCCCGGAGAGGAAGGGTAATGCGGTTACAATTAACAACAATACCGTATATAACAGTACCTGCAGACGAGTAAACTTCACTCCGTGAGTCACCGGTAACATCGGAATACCCACTTTTGCATAATCATCTTTCTTCGCAATGGCAAGCGCCCAAAAGTGAGGTGGTGTCCATACAAAAATAATTAAAAACAGGATGAGTGCATTAACCGTTACATCGTCAGTAACAGCGGCCCAACCAAGAACGGGAGGAGCGGCTCCTGCTGCACCACCAATGACAATATTCTGTGGAGTAGCGTGTTTTAAATACAATGTATAAATAAATGCATAACCTATCAATGACAAAAAGGTTAAACCGGCTGTCAATGGATTTACCAGAAAAACCAGCATTGCCATAGCAATCAAACCCACTACAATGGCAAATATCAACGCCTGTTTCTGATTAATACCACCTGTGATTAATGGACGATCTTCAGTCCGTTTCATTTCTGCATCAAATTTTTGCTCAACAATCTGGTTAATGGCTGCTGCAGATGCGGCCGCAAGACCAATGCCTAACGTTCCAAAAATTGTTTCCATAAGTGGTAAATCTTGTGGTGTAGGCACAGCCAGAAACATACCAATTACTGCTGTAAACACGATAAGCATGACGACTCTGGGTTTACAGAGTTCATAATAGTCGCTAAATGTGGAAGCGGAGCTTGTTTTGAAATCTGTCATGGTGATAAGTGCCCGTATTAAATTTGTGAAGGGGGTCTGACTGCATGATTAAGTGTGACCATGGTTAAAAGCAATAAAGCTCCAACCCCGTTATGAGCAACCGCAACGAATAGTGGAAGTGATAACAGTACATTGGCAATGCCCAACGATACCTGTAAAACCAGTACAAACAGGATGACTCGACCTAATTTTTTTAATACCGCCACTTCGCTGCCAAAAATTAATTTCAGTGCTAACCAACCTACAAACAGGAAAGTGATTAAAGCACCCAGGCGATGAACAAAATGAATTGTCATTCTTGCGGTGTTATCTAAAACCCCCCCTTCAAAATTTTCTCTGTTCCTCGCCATAAATCAAAGGCTTCTGCAAAATTAGTTGGTGGAATTAAATAGCCCTGGCATGTCGGGAAATCAGCACAAACAAGTGCAGCATAATTGGAACTTGTCCAGCCACCCAGCATAATCTGAAAAGCAACGATAATCAGCCCAATGGTTGCTACCTTTGTAAAAGGTTTAAACTGTGTTGGATAGGAGGAGTGTGAGACAAACATTTTGCTCTGGCGCAAGCTTAGCCACCAAAGTAGTGACAAGGTTGTCATGCCACCAATCAAGTGCATCATTACAATGGTTGGATTCAATTTAATGGTAACGGTCCACATACCAAGTAAACCCTGAAATATCACAAGCACCACAAGAAAAATGGGTAAACGATACTGCTGATTTGAAGACTTGCGATTGCGCCATGCGATAACAGCAAGAATGACAATTAACAACCCCAGTGTACTTGCAAAATAGCGATGAATCATTTCTTTCCAGGCCTTATGCGCCTCGACAGGACGATCCGGGTAGGCTTCATTGGCCTCGGCAACATGATGTTCCGCTTCAGGAACGGTTAAATGTCCGTAACAGCCAGGCCAATCCGGACAACCTAAACCTGCATCCGATAAACGAACATAGGCACCCAAGACCACAACAAACAGTGCCAATGTTGTTGCAAGAAGAGCAATTTTACGAAAGTATGTTTGTTGCATTTTAATTACCTACCTTAAATATATACAGGCCAGTTTATTTAACTTTTTAAGTGAAACAGCATCAACCCATTTGAGAAACATGAAGCAAACGTTTCAAATCTTTTGCAATATCACTTGCATTGGCATCAGCATCATAAAACATCATCAGGTTACCAATAGGATCAACAATATAAATTCTGTTTGCTTTACGGACATCAATATTATCAGTCAGGGTAAATTGTTTTATAAGATTATCCAGTTGTTGTTGAGAACCACTGACAATATCAAGATCAGGATGATATGCCTTAACTTCTTCCATAAACTTTTTTGATTGCGGATCCAACATAACATATAAACGATTAATCCGGCTAAATTCCCCTCCCTGAGCCAGTCTTGTCTGGCGCATAACTACTAACTGGCGTTTACATTTGTCATCACATTCACCGCCATCAATAAAAACCATAACCCACTGAT
>JALXDW010000417.1 GCA_027070385.1 Chromatiales bacterium | reverse complement strand
CAGGTCGTACCACAATGTGCCCGACCGAATTATTTTATGACAATAATGCAGAAAAAAATTACATTCGCCTACTGCCCATTGAAACACGTCTTGAAGAAACCAGTATTAACGAGCTGAAAAAAGACCCCGTTAACTGGACACACATGGATTTAGATACCAACTCCTCTGAAGCCATGTCTGAAACTTTCCAGGAAATTGTTCGCACCAAAAGAGTCAGTCCGGAACAAGCCATTAAACTGGCACTGCATTCAGCCGAAGACACCGCACATGTTGGCCCGGATGGAAAAGTCGAAATTCCAATGTGGCGACACGCCATTATCAGTTTCCCTCACCCCTTACTCAAAGAGGGTTTAACCATTTTGGACACCCCGGGTTTAAACGCCATGGGAACCGAACCCGAACTTACCTTGAATATGCTACCAAGTTCACAAGCAGTCGTCTTTGTCCTGGCTGCCGATACCGGTGTCACCAAATCCGACATGGAAATGTGGAAGCACTATGTGGAACCGTTAGGGGGCGAAGCACAAACCGGGCGTATTGTTGTATTAAACAAAATCGACACCCTGTGGGATGAACTCAAAGACGAAGCTGGAATTAATAAAAGTATAACCACACAATGTACAACAACCGCAAAAATGCTGGGGATTGAAAGTACCAACGTTTACCCTGTGTCAGCCCAAAAAGGATTACTGGCCAAAATTCGTCACGATGTTGATTTAATAAAACGCAGTAACATTCTTGCACTGGAATCCATTTTATCTAAAGATATTCTGCCATCGAAACAAAACATTGTCCGTGAAAGCATTGTTGGTGAAATTGGTAGCATGGCCAAAGAAGCGCAAAATATGATTGCCTCCCGGTTGGCCGAAGCCAATAATCAGTTAAAAGAATTAAGTAATTTAAGTGGCAAAAATGAAGATGTGATTGTTCACTTGATGAAAAAAACCCGTCAGGAACAAACCGTTTACCATAAATCGGTTGAAAGCTTTCAGGCTAATAAAAAAATGTTTAACGACCATCATTCACAGTTATTAAAAACTCTCAGTATTAATGCACTGGATAAACTGATGGCCGAAACACGTAAAAACATGACCGGAGCATGGTCAACAATGAAGTTGAAGAAAAGCATGAAAGAATTCTTTGATATCATTAATGACACCATGGAAACGGCTAATAAACATGTCGAAAATGTAAACCGACTGGTACAAACCATTTACCGGCAGTTTAATAAAGAACATGGCCTAACAGAAACCAAACCTCGATTATTCAGCATTGTTAAATATAAGCGTGATTTGGAACGTTTGTATTTTGAGGCCGAAGCTTACCGAAACAGTCCGGTTATGACCATGACTGAGCAGGCCTTTGTGGTTAAAAAATTCTTTATCTCCATGGTTTCCCACGCCCGCAATACGCTTTATCAAGCCCACCAGGAAGCTAATTCCTGGAGTAAGGCAGCCATGCTACCATTGGTCACCCGTATAAAAGAGCATAAAGACCAGATGGAAAAACGACTGGAAAGTTTGCGTAAAATTAATGAATCACGTGACACGCTACAGTCACGAATGACTGAACTGAGTAAAACCGCAGAAATACTGCAAAAACAACTACAGGATCTGAATAAACTAATGGAAACGCTGAATAAACCACTGGAATGGTTTATTGAAAACCATAAATCAGATGCACAAGTCGCCTAATTCAATACCTTATCGATAGCTTTCAGTAAACGGGCTTCAGTAATCGGTTTTTCCAGCCAACCGGTCGCGCCATTCACTTTTGCTTTTTTCTTTCGGTAATCTGCATTTTCAGTGGTTACCATTAGAATCGGAATGTGTTCATAACCGGGTAATTCCCTTAATTTAGCCACCAGCGCAATCCCGCTCATTTTCGGCATATTAATATCTGAAAAAACAATATCAAAAGAGCGTTGTGTCGCAATTTTCAATGCTTGCAACCCGTCTTCAGCGGTGACCACCTCATGACCATGGTTTTCCAATACCACTTTCATCATGTCACGAATGACCCTTGAATCATCTATTGCCAAAACTGTCGCCATTTTATTTTCCTTTTTTTCAAATACAGGGTTAGTATCGGCCAGATAATAAAAACCTTAATAAAAATACCTAAAAACAGGGATATTTTAGCTGTTGGAGAAGACCAAACTTGCATCGTGATCCCAAGCTCATTAGACTGACAACTGATTTAATAATTAACGAAAACCTATTTAATGCCCAATTCCATACCTGCCACCATTCCAAATGACTCCATTGGCATTGTTAGCCCTGAAACACACCATTTTGCACAGGCCATTACTTTGGAGTGTGGGCGTACTTTGCCAGAGTTTGACCTTATCTATGAAACATACGGTGAACTCAATAATAATAAATCCAATGCCATTTTAATTTGCCATGCCCTCAGTGGTGATCAACATGTGGCCGGTTATAATTCAAAAGAAGATAAAAAACCAGGCTGGTGGAATGCCTATGTTGGCCCCGGGAAACCTTTTGATACCAATAAATTTTTTATTATTTGTGCCAACAATTTAGGGGGCTGTAAAGGTTCTACCGGACCAATGAGCATTAATCCTGACACGGGCAAACCCTATGGCGGTGACTTTCCCATCGTGACAGTGAAAGACTGGGTTTATAGTCAGGCGCTACTTGCCGATGTATTAGGCATTGAAAAATTTGTTGCCGTCATTGGCGGTAGTTTAGGCGGTATGCAAGCCTTACAATGGGCCATTGATTATCCCGAACGTATCGCTCATTCAATCGTGATTGCCGCTGCACCCAAATTATCGGCACAAAACATCGGCTTTAATGAAGTCGCCCGACAGGCGATTAGTTCTGATCCCGATTTTCATAATGGCCACTATTATGAATACAACGTGATTCCCCGCCGTGGTATTAAACTGGCACGAATGCTGGGCCATATCACTTATTTATCGGATGAATCAATGCGTGCAAAATTTGGCCGTGAATTACGGGAAGGGAAAATTAACTTTAATTTTGATACTGAATTTCAGGTTGAAAGCTATTTACGCTATCAGGGTGAGTCCTTTGTTGACAAGTTTGATGCCAATACTTATTTATTGATGACTAAAGCTCTCGATTATTTCGATCCGGCAAAGGAGCATAATGATAACCTGGCCGAAGCATTGAGTAACGCAAAAGCACGATTTCTGGTGGTCTCTTTTACTTCGGACTGGCGCTTTGCACCGGAGCGATCACGCGAAATTGTCAAGGCACTATTAGATACCAATAAATCCGTTACCTATTCTGAAATCACGGCCAATCAGGGGCACGATGCTTTCCTGATTCCAAACAAAGATTATCAGGATGTTCTTTATAGTTACATGCAGCATGTAGAGGATTCGGTAAAATGAAATCCATACGTGCTGAATTACAAAGTATTGCAAGCTGGATAAAACCGGGCAGTCGGGTTCTGGATCTGGGCTGCGGTAATGGTGAATTGCTATCTTACTTGCAGGAAAACTCCCATGTCACCGGTTATGGCATTGAAATCAAACAAGCTAACATCGTTGCTTCTATTCAAAATAACATCAATGTGATCCAGGCCGATATTGAACAAGGCCTGACCGGCTTCGAAGACAGTTCATTTGATTATGTCATTATGTCGCAAACCATTCAGGCATTGCATAATACCGACGGTATCCTGGAAGAAATGCTGCGCGTTGGCCGTGAAGGTATTGTGACCTTCCCCAATTTTGGGCACTGGCAAAATCGCCTGAAAATTTTACGTGGCCATATGCCCGTTACAAAAACATTACCGAATAGCTGGTATAACACACCCAACAT
>JALXDW010000416.1 GCA_027070385.1 Chromatiales bacterium | reverse complement strand
AACGTTCCAAACCGGCCACTGAAATGTTATTTAAGGTTAGAATCTTTTTCATTATTTAATCTTTTTGTTTTTAAATTTATATAAAATTATGGTACACGGCATCAATAAGATAACCATATAGTCAAGTATAATGACAAGCACACTGTCTAATTAACCATTACGCTTCTCAAAATCTTGCATAAAGGCAACCAGCGCATCCACACCGGCTTCAGGCATGGCATTATAGATACTTGCACGCATTCCTCCCACTGAACGATGTCCTTTTAGTGTCGTCAGGTTTTCTTTTTTGGCTTCTTCCAGAAATTTTGTATCCAACGCTGCATCTGCCAGGGTAAATGGAACATTCATCCATGAACGGCAAGGCACATCAACCGGGTTAGCGTAAAAGTCCGATGCATCAATCGCTGCATACAGTTTACCGGCTTTGCGTTCATTAAGTTCTGCCATTTTTTCCAGGCCACCCTGCTCTTTAAGCCAGGCAAAGACTAAACCGGCCAGGTACCATGCATATGTTGGTGGTGTATTGTTCATTGAACCCGCTTTAGCATGAACAGCATAATCAAACATACTCGGTGCATTTTTTGCTGCATTACCGATTAAATCTTTTTGCACAATCACCATGGTTAAACCTGCCGGGCCAATATTTTTTTGTGCGCCGGCATAAATCACTGCAAATTTAGAAACATCAACCGGGCGCGATAAAATGTTGGATGACATATCCGCCACCAGTGGTACATTAACATCTGGTATAAAAGGGAATTCAACCCCACCAATGGTTTCATTCGGTGTGTAATGCAAATAAGCCGCATCCGTTGAGAGGTTCCAGCTATCTTGCGCAGGCACTGTCGAGAAGTTTTGCTGTTCACTGCTGGCAACCACATTCACATCGCAAAACCGTTTTGCTTCGGCAATGGCTTTTTTAGACCAGGCGCCGGTGTTAACATAATCAGCGGTTGTTTTACCGGCTAATAAATTAAGCGGCACCATTGCAAATTGTGAACTTGCGCCTCCCTGAAGAAATAATACGTCATGTGTATCAGGAATCGACATCACATCAATAAAATCCTGTTTGGCTTTTTCGGCAATCGACATATATTCCTTACCGCGATGGCTCATTTCCATCACCGACATACCGGTACCTTGCCAATCCAGCATTTCTTGCTGAGCCTGTTTCAACACCGCCTCGGGTAACATCGCAGGGCCTGCACTGAAATTATAAACTCTGGACATCTACTCTACTCCTTAAAATAACTAGCTAAATAATTAAAATACCCGGATCATTCAGTTCCTGATACCTTCGGTGATTAAAATCTTACTCTGTATTGCTTTCTGAAGCGTCAATGACCTCAGGCGCAATATTTTCAATCTGTTCCAGGCCAGACAGTTTTTCGCCTGCAGACAAACGGATTAAACGTACACCTTGTGTATTACGGCCCATTTCAGAAATTTCAGCAACCCGGGTACGAACCAACGTACCATTGGTTGTGATCAGCATGATTTCATCATCGCTGTCCACCCGAACAGCACCAATAACATCACCATTGCGTTCGCTGGTTTGAATTGAGATGACCCCCATACCACCACGACCATGTACCGGGTAGTCACTAATGGCTGTACGTTTACCAAAACCATTTTCAGTCGCTGTTAACAAATAACCTTCGGAAGCAATGACCAGTGAAATAACGGTTTGCCCTTCTTTTAATTTAATACCTCGTACACCGACGGATGCCCGTCCCATTGAACGTACATCACTTTCATTAAAACGAATCGCTTTGCCGTCACTACTGAACAACATGACATCCTGACCGGCTTCGGTGAGTTCAACACCAATCAAATGATCACCTTCCCTGATTTCAACCGCAATAATGCCAGAAGCACGTTGACGTGAAAAATCTTTTAATGGTGTTTTCTTGACAGTACCATTTGCTGTGGCAAACAGAATATATTTGTCTTCTTCATATTCACGAATTGGCAAAATGGCATTAATTCGCTCACCATCTGACAGCGGCAGCAAGTTCACAATGGGTTTACCGCGTGCGGTACGACCGGCCTGGGGTAGTTCAAACACTTTTAACCAATACACTTTACCCGCACTGGAAAAACATAAAATAGTGTCATGTGTATTGGCAACAAATAACTTATCGACAAAATCTTCATCTTTGACCGAAGTTGCAGCCTTGCCTTTACCACCACGGCGCTGCGCTGTGTAAGAGGATAGCGGTTGCGATTTGGCATAACCTTCATGTGAAAGCGTTACCACCACATCTTCCTCGGTGATCAAGTCTTCAATGGTTAAATCTTCCTGGCTTGAAATGATTTCGGTACGACGCTCATCACCGTACTGGTCACGCATTTCAATCAGCTCATCACGAATAACTTCCATCAACCGGACTTCACTTGCCAGTATTGCCATGAGTTCAGCAATCATTTTTAGCAACTCTTCATATTCGGCAATGATTTTTTCATGTTCCAGACCGGTTAAACGGTGCAAACGCATATTTAAAATCGCTTGTGCCTGAGAGTCGGATAAATAATATCTGTTATCACGCAACCCAAATTCTGCACTTAACCCTTCAGGACGTGACGCATCGGCACTTAACTCGGCACCGGCTTTTTCAATCATTTGGACAACCGCACCGGGCTCCCAGGCCGTTGCCAGTAATTGTTCTTTTGCTTGTGCCGGATTCGCAGCGGCTTTAATCAGTGCAATGATCGGATCGATATTCGCTAACGCAATCGCCAAACCTTCCCGTTCATGTGCTTTTTCACGGGCTTTGCGTAACTCAAAAATAGTGCGGCGGGTAACAATTTCTTTACGATGACGAATGAAGGCGTCCAGAACCTGTTTAAGATTTAAAATACGTGGCTGACCATCGACCAGTGCCACCATGTTAATTCCGAACACATTTTGCATTTGCGTGTGTTTGTAAAGATTATTGATCATCACTTCAGACACTTCACCACGACGCAGCTCGATTACCACACGCATACCGTCTTTATCGGATTCATCACGCAACGCACTGATACCATCGAGTTTTTTCTCTTTAACCAGTTCCGCAATACGTTCCAGCAAACGTGCTTTATTCACCTGATAAGGCAGCTCGGTCACAATAATGGACTCTTTACCTTTTGCAGATGTTTCAATATGGGTACGTGCACGCACATAAATACGTCCTCGCCCGGTGGCATAAGCCTCTGCGATACCACGCGCACCATTAATAATGCCCGCCGTTGGAAAATCAGGCCCCGGCATAATTTCCATCAGCGAAGGAATATCTATTGCCGGATTTTCTATCGTAGCCAGGCAGGCATTGATCACTTCCACCAGATTATGTGGTGGAATATTGGTTGCCATACCCACCGCAATCCCGGATGAACCATTGACTAAAAGGTTGGGAATTTTTGCTGGTAAAATTTCAGGTTCATGTTCAGACTCATCATAGTTAGGCGTAAAGTCGACTGTTTCTTTATCGAGGTCCGCCAGTAACTCATGGGCGATTTTAGACATTCGTACTTCGGTGTACCGCATTGCAGCGGGGGCATCACCATCAACCGAACCGAAGTTACCTTGCCCGTCAACCAGCATATAGCGCAACGAAAAAGGCTGCGCCATGCGCACAATGGTGTCATAAACTGCGGTATCACCATGTGGGTGGTATTTACCAATCACATCACCGACAACCCGCGCTGATTTTTTGTAGGGTTTATTCCAGTCATTGCCAAGTACTCGCATGGCATATAACACTCGACGATGAACGGGCTTGAGTCCGTCACGAACATCAGGAAGGGCCCGACCAACAATGACACTCATCGCGTAATCC
>JALXDW010000415.1 GCA_027070385.1 Chromatiales bacterium | reverse complement strand
TCTCAACTGCAGACCAGATGTTGCAGTATGTCAATAATAATTTGTAACCTGACAGCGTGGACATAATATTAAAATGAAAAAATTAATTAAAACAGTCTGGATTATTATTTTAATGAGTACTGTTTCAGCCTGCTCGTTAGTGAAAAAAGAACAGCAAAAAGAAACCTTTCAACCCACTCCGCCTGTTGTGATTAAACTTCCCCGGGAAGATGATGGTGCTATTTTTAGACCTGAAATGAATGTTGGCCTGTTCGATGATAACAATGCACGTAATATAGGTGATGTTTTAACGATAGTATTAAATGAAAATACTAACGCCAGTTCAAGTGCTAATACCAGTGCAACAAAAGACCAAAAAGTTGACCTACCCAGTCCAAAACTGGCAGGCGACAAGGTGACAAAAAATGGAAAAGAAATCCTGAACAATGAAATTGAAGCGGGTCGGGAATTTAATGGTCAGGGAACCAGTGCTCAAAACAGCAGTTTCTCCGGTACGTTATCCGTTACAGTCGCGAAGGTTTTACCCAATCGAAATTTGGTGGTACGTGGGGAAAAACTGGTGCAGCTCAATCAGGCTGAGGAATTCATACGTTTTTCCGGCATTGTTCGACCACAGGATATTAAACCGGACAATACGGTTGAGTCGAACCGGGTTGCTAATGTTCATGTTATGTATGCCGGTAGTGGTGCTATTTCTGCCGCTAACAGTATGGGTGCATTAGGTCGTTTCTTTCAGGGAAAAACATGGCCTTATTAAAAATGCTTGAGACCAGGGCCAACAGGAGAAATAAAATGTTATCAACCAAAGAATTCAAGTTTACAGTTCTTGTCGGCATTTTATTTTATATTGCTTTAAGTGCCGGTGTTGTTAAAGCTGACAGAATAAAAGACATTTCAACCATTGCCGGTGTGCGAAGTAATCCACTGGTCGGTTATGGTCTGGTTGTTGGATTAAACGGTACCGGTGATGGTTCGGGTGCGGTTACTGACCAGAGTATGCGTAGTATGCTGTCACGTTTAGGAATTAATATTCCACTGGATGCAACGTTGAAGGCAAAAAATGTTGCCGCTGTTTCAATTCATGCAACCTTGCCTGCATTTGCCAAAAAAGGTCAGAAAATAGATGTGACAGTCGCTTCTATTGGTGGTGCAAAAAGTTTACGTGGCGGTAGTTTATTGATGACACCTTTGCGTGGTATAGACCATAAAATATATGCCATTGCACAGGGAAATGTGGTGGTCAGTGGTTTTGGTGTCGAAGGCCTGGATGGTTCAAAGGTAACGGTTAATGTACCGAGTTCGGGGCGAATATTACATGGTGCAATGGTTGAACAGATTATTGATACCCCTTTTGGTGATGCCAGTGAAATTGTATTGAATTTGCATCAGCCGGATTTTACAACATCCACACGTGTAGCGGAGGTGATCAACAATGCCATTGGCCCCGGTTCAGCACATTCAGTCGATCCTGCTTCGGTCAGTGTCAATGCGCCTTCTGATCCGGCTCAACGTGTTTCTTTTGTTTCATTTCTGGAAAATTTAATTATAAAACCTGGGGAGGCTCCGGCAAAAATTATTATAAATTCCAGAACAGGTACTGTTGTTATCGGCAAGCATGTGCATGTTTTACCCGCGGCTGTTTCACACGGCAGTTTAACGGTTACGATTACAGAATCGTCCCAGGTGAATCAGCCGGCCCCCTTATCGGGCGGTACAACCACCGTTGTTCCGGCTTCTGATATTCGAGTGGATCAGGATAATAAAATGTTTGTTTTTAACCCGGGTGTGTCACTGAATGAAATTGTACAGGCCGTTAATCAGGTGGGTGCTGCCCCCGGTGATTTGGTTGCTATTTTAGAAGCATTGAAAGAAGTTGGCGCACTTCAAGCTGAACTGATCGTTATTTAACAAATCATTACTGGCGATAGTTCTCAGGATAGCGAAAACGGCAAAATATTGCCGATAATCCTGTCTAAGCTCTTCATTATTCAATAAAAATTAACGGCACGGTTTCTGCATAGAGTTATCTCAGGATACTTTTATACAGGCCATTCCGATGTTGGATACAACAGCAACAAAAGCATATACCGATTTCTCTCAATTTTCAGAGATGCGTTTAAATGCAAAAGAAAACCCGGATACCGCATTAAGGGAAGTTGCACGCCAGTTTGAAAGTATTTTTATAAATATGGTAATGAAAAGTATGCGTGACGCCAGTTTTGGTGACCCTCTGTTTGACAGCAATCAAAGTGAAATGTATCAGGAAATGTTTGATAAACAAATTGCTCTGGATATGAGTAAGGGAAAAGGACTGGGGTTAGCCGATGCACTAGTGATGCAAATGCAGAAACAGCTACCGAATACGGAAAAACATTCTGCTGCCTCAACAACCGCAATGGATCCATTCATTCTTGACAGGGACAGCACCGAGTTCAGTAACCCTGAACAATTTGTTAACACAATGCAGGCTTATGCGGAAGAGGCAGCAGAAAAACTGGGAGTCGATGCCAATGTACTTATTGCACAGGCTGCGCTAGAAACCGGTTGGGGTAAAGCCATAGGCAAATTACCAAATGGGAAATCAAGTTATAACCTGTTTAATATTAAAGCCGATAAAGGTTATAGCGGTAACCAATATGTAAAACAAACAATTGAAGTTAGAAATGGTATAGCAAAAACAGAAACTGCAGCATTTCGTGTGTATGACTCCTACGAGGAAAGTTTTAATGATTATGTCAACTTCATTAAAACAAACCCACGTTATGAAGATGCGCTTGCTGTTAGTTCAGATCCAAACCAGTATCTCAATAGTATTCAGCAAGCGGGTTATGCAACCGATCCTCGCTATGCTGAAAAAATTAAAAATGTTATGCAGTCATTCAGTTCCGAGAATGAAATGAATGCTGAAGACTTTGTATAGGTGAAATAATGGGTTCGGGTGATGTTTTAGGCATTAGTACATCGGGCGCACTTGCTGCGCAGCGTGCATTGTCTACAACAAGTCATAATATAGCCAATGGTGCGACCAAAGGATATTCGCGTCAACGTACTGATCTGGTTGCTCGTGCGCCACAGCCAAGTGGTAACGGGGCTGTTGGTACAGGTGTCATAGTGGATAATGTGCGGCGTGTTTACAATGACTTTGTGACAGAAGAATTGCGTAATGTTGCTTCTGTGAGTAAAGCACTGGATACGGAATACGATTATACCAGTCAAGTTGATACTTTATTGTCCGATCCGGATGCAGGACTCGCACCTTCCATTCAGAATTTTTTTGCAGCAATGAATGGTGTGGCTGATGACCCTGCTTCTGTTTCTGCACGTCAGGTACTTATCAGCGAGGCCAATTCACTTGAAGATCGTTTTAAATATCTTGATGACCGTTTTGATGGTTTAAGACGTGGTGTACAAAAGGATATGCGTAATACAGTACAAAATATTAATGATCTTGCACAAGCGATAGCCGATGTTAATGAAGCAATTGTGCGAGCAAGAGAAATAGGTGGTGACTCCCCAAGTGATTTACTGGATCAGCGTGACCGATTATTACTGGAACTATCAGAAAAAATATCGGTACGAGGACAGGTTCAGGATGATGGACGTTTGAATGTTTTTGTCGGCAATGGACAAATACTTGTGGTTGGTGGAGAAGCAGCACAAATGGGTGTGATAGACAGTCCGGATGATGCTTCTGAAGTGGAAATTGTTTTCAAAAACCGCAATGCCGATACTATTATTACAAAATTTCTCACGGGCGGTGAACTGGGAGGAATGCTTTCATTTAAAACCGGTATTTTGGATGTATCTCGAAATGATTGTGATCGTAT
>JALXDW010000414.1 GCA_027070385.1 Chromatiales bacterium | reverse complement strand
GACCGGATGGTCAGCAGTATACAAACTGGCGTGTAGCCACAAGCCTTGAATCTTTGGAATCTGAAAAATATTTATTTGGGCGATACCAGTCCAAAGATTATGACGACTTAATCGATCATCCTGTTGAAATGGGAATATTTGATGTTGGGACTTTCCATATTAATAATATTCAACATGACATTATCTTAACCGGCAAGCACCGAGCGGATATTATCAGGCTATGTGATGACTTAAAACTCATATGCCAGGCACATACTGATTTTTTTGGTGAATTACCCAATATCCAATACTACTGCTTTTTAACCATGGTTGTTGGTGAAGGTTATGGTGGACTTGAACATCGTTCATCAACCAGTCTGCTATGTAGTCGAAATGATCTTCCACTGAAAGATCAACCTCAAACTGCAGAGTACCGAAATTTTCTGGCACTTTGCAGTCACGAATATTTTCATACCTGGAATATCAAACGCATAAAACCCCAAGCCTTTATGCCTTATGATTTAACCCGGGAAGTTTATACCGAACAACTCTGGGCTTTCGAAGGTATCACTTCTTATTATGATGAACTTTCATTAGTACGGAATAAGTTAATCACTGAAGAACATTACCTGGAGATGCTGGCCAAAACAATTACCCGCGTACTGCGAGGAAATGGACGCTTTAAACAAACGCTAGCTGAATCCAGCTTTGATGCCTGGACCCGCTTTTACAAACAAGACGAAAGTGCACCTAATAACATTGTCAGCTATTATGCAAAAGGCACATTAATAGCACTCGGACTTGATTTTGAAATTCGCAAAGCGACCCAAAATAAAAAATCACTTGATGACGTCATGCAAATTTTATGGCAAGGCTATGGCAAACAAAAAACAGGGGTTCCTGAAAAAAGAATTGAAATAATTGCCTCTGAAGTTGCCGCTACTAATCTCCAAGGATTCTTTGAGCGCTACCTCTATGGCACCGATGATCTGCCACTGGAAACTTATTTTAATTCAGTAGGCTTAAAACTTCTCAGCTACCCAGCTGATTCAGCTGAAAACATGGCCGCTGGAAAAGCAAAAATAGAAAATAAATACCACAACACCCCGACTCTCGGTGCCTATATTGTCGCTGACCCACTCGGTGCCAAGCTCAAACATGTTTATGATAATGGTAACGCACAAAAAGTAGGATTATCTGCCGGTGATATTATTATTGCCATTGATGGTATTAAAGTTTCCAAAACAAATATTGAAAAAATAATCCAGACTTATCCCATTAGACAAAATATAACACTGCACGCATTTAGACGTGATGAATTACTTCAATTTGAATTACAACTTGAAGCTTCAAAATATGAGACCTATTACATTGAAACCAACACAAATGCGGATACAGCAGCTTTAAAAAACAAACAAATATGGTTAAATAATATACAAAAATAATCCGATATCCCGCGAACGCCCATGCCTGGTGCGAAGATAAAGAATAATGGAAAAAACAGGTTAACCCTTTTTGAAGCCCTATTGCCTTCACTAACTACAAAATAAAACGTAAGATGGCATTCAAAATTTTTGTACGAAGTAAGGAAGGAAAATGCAAACATTAAAAATACATACCAATAAAAAATTATTACCTGTTTCAATCGCTTTAGCATTGGGTACACTCTCTGCTAATGCATATGCAATTCAAATCACTGCAACTGCTGATTATACTATTGGCTCAACCGGGCCAACAAACGATACCAAGTCTCTTGATACAGCCACATCAACAGCCACCAACATTGATATTCTGGCAGGTGCCACAGATGATACTTTCTCGGGAAATAGTATTTTCTACCACACTTACGGGTCAACAGATAAAACTTTTGGTGCACGAGTAAGTGGTACGGGTGTATACGATATATCCAGCTCTATTACTTATGTTGACACTATTTTTAACGATACCGGTACAGAACAAGCCTATTCTTTTGACTTTATGGTTGAGCAAGGTGGAATTTCAGTATATGGAATACCAACAGCAACGCAATTCGCCTATGCAGATTATGATATTGAAATATTTTTTAATGGTGCTTTAGTTTTTAGTACTTTCTCGGCACTAACGCTTGATGCATCAGGTACAACCTTTTCGGGCGACGAACTTTTAGGTGGCGCGTATACCGGGGGAAATTCTTATAGCTGGTCAGATTATTTCGGTTCTGCCGCATTAGGAACACTAGCCGATGGGGAAACAGCAACACTTGAATACAGCATGACAACAAAAGCGCGTGGCAATATTGCAGCAGCCGTAACAGCAGAACCTGTCACAGTTTGTGAAGGTTTTGGTGGTGGAGAGGCTGAGTGCTGGGTTGAAACAGGTGCTATCGTTGGAGGCTCCACATCTCGAAGTGGCGACCCGTACAATATATATGGCCATGGCGCAGGAACCCAATTTTCACTGGTTTCTACCGCAACTGGTACAGCATCCGTACCTGAAGCATCCAGCCTTTTTTTAATGGGTATCGGCCTGGCCGGATTAGGCTTTGGCTATCGCAAAAAGTTTAAATTAAGCTAGCTTAATTTAATATTTAAAGTTTGCATCAAAAGAAGGTACTTGTAATTATACAAGTACCTTCTTTACGCCTTTCTTTCACTGCACAAGTGAAATAAAATCTTCAAACTTTCCACCTTTACTTCTAGCTATCTTCTCGTGAAAAGTGAATTCCAGATTAAAGGGATATCGTAATGACTGTATCATACGCTGTTTTAGTTGTTTCTGTTCACTATCAGTTAACGGGCTGTTAACAACAAGCTTAACTTCAATATCTTCTATTGTTTTTTGAATAAATTGAAACTGTTTTATATGTACAATATCATCATAACTATCACTACCCACTAACGGCCAGGCTTTAGTTCCATCAGGGTAAGTAAGTAAATTCCGTACACGCCCTGTTATTCGCTTTAACACTGGCAGACCTCTTCCACATGTGCAGGCTGCTCCAACTTCTGCATAATCTCCAATATCATAACGAATCAAGGGGGATGCGAAATTATGTAATGTTGTTATAACTACACGTCCAATTTCTCCAACGTTACAGGGTTCATTTTGTTCATTGAGTATTTCGAGAATAACGTTTTCAGATTGAATATGGTAATGCTCATTTTCAGGACATTGAAAAGCCAAATACCCTGCTTCCTGACAGCTATACATATCAATCAATGTAACCCCTAATACTTCCCGTACCCGTTGTCGAATTTCAGGGCTGACTGTCTCACCAAAGGTTATCACTTGCTGCAGATTAGTTAATACCTCAGCCTTACTTTCAATCTTACCCAGCAAAGCCTTCAAGTTCGAGGGGTAAGTCAGAAAGTATTCTGGATTTTCTTTTTGTAACCATTTCCATTGCTCATCAATGGAAGACTTGATAGAAAGAAGTGCTGCAGGCCCTGACTTATAAATATCAGAAAAAGAATCATCCCAAACATTCATATGTTTACCCAAAGGTGGAAGTGCATCATCAGATTGGGTTAATCGTATCGCAGCATATTTTTTATGAAAATCCCGTTTATGTAACAAATGATCACGTAGAGTAAACCCATTAAAGAAAAACTGTCCAACAAAAGTATCTTTTATCTTTATTGTTGCCCCAGTAGAACCTGAAGTGGATTTTTCGTAAACACTGCCATGATGTGCAGGAATATTGTTGCTAACAATAGTCCCTCCAGCTTGTTGAATATTTAACCTTGATACGACAGGTATTTCAGAAAATAGTTTTTTTGTTATAATTTTTTTGGGTTTAAATGATTGTTCTTGATAAAACGTCTTGTAAAATGGAACCGTTTTATAAGCATGTGTTAACACAATACTTAACTGTTGTAACT
>JALXDW010000413.1 GCA_027070385.1 Chromatiales bacterium | reverse complement strand
GAATTCAACCAGGCCAAGTGCAACACAGGAAACCTGTCTTGGCTGGCTATCATCCAAAGGAAATTTTGCTGTATTCTGTCGGGAACTGATCACCTCATCAAAATTTCCATCTGATGAGCTGAGTTGTACATCGCCTTGCAATAAATACAAAGTCTGATTATCCAAATCACCTTCCCGAAAAAGACTGACCCCGATACTCACGCGTTCAATATAAGCCAGCTTTGCCAGCTCTTCCAAACGCTCGTTAGAAAGGGCAGAAATGGGTTCCAGCCGAGCTAAACGCTCGATATCAATTGTTGAATTTTTAGCCATATTGATTCAGTTTTTTGTTATCTACTTTAAAAAGCATTAAGTTTAATACGCTATAAAAATTTTGTATCCGTTATTTTCTGTAATTTACAGACAAAAATAGGCACTACGTTGCATAATTCACACTTAAACACAGCATTTCTGCTATTTTTTATTAAAGCCTAAAGTTTCACATCGTCCTGTCGCTAATAAGCCCATAATAATGAAAGCAAAACGGGTTAAATTCAGATCATGCAGGAAATGTCGATAAATAATGTCGTTCAGATTCTACTCGATACGTTAAAAATTCCACATGAGAATATCGAATGTCCCGATAGCGTCAGCATAACAGAAAATTGGGCAAACCAAGCTGTTCCCGCAGAGCAACGTGTCCGTATTATTTTAATGCGTGATGCCAAAGTTTCCATTATGGCACTCATTCCCGCCAATCATCAGTTAAACCTTGAAAAATTAAAAACCGCAATTAAACGTAAATCCTTGCGTTTTCTGGATATTAAAGAACACAAAAAATTTATCCAGTATTTTATTCAGAATCCCCGCCAACTGCGTCTACAAATGGGAGTACAACTGATTATAGACGAGGCTTTAACCAACCAGGATACCGTTTACTTCGAGTCCCCCGTTTCTGGCCAAATCATCCAGCTCAATGCCGGCCACCTTGAAGATCTTGCTGCGGATACGCTCATTGGCTGTGCATTTTCAGAACTACGCGATACCCCCCAAAAAAACTCAAGCCCCGACTCCATCACACAATTCAATATAAAAGAACGTATTCAAAATATCCGGCAACTCCCGGCCATTCCAGAACTGGCAACAAAATTATTGGCATTGCGTAATAATAAGAATGCAACCGTCGAACAGCTTGCTGAAATTATCACTCTGGATCCTGCAATATCTGCACAGGTAATCCGCTACGCCAACTCCCCTTTCTTTGGCCAGCAAGGTAAAGTCAATTCATTGTCTGACGCTATTTTCAGGGTACTCGGTTATGAATCAGTCATGCACCTCGCACTTGGTATTGCCATGGGCAAAGTATTCAGCGTAGTCACCGGTGGCCCGGTTGGACAAGCCCGTATCTGGCAAAATGCAACTTACAGTGCAGCACTATGCCAACGGCTTGCCAGTAAAGCCAACTGGGATAAACCATTAAAGCCGGGGGTGGCGTATTTAAGCGCACTGCTGCATAACATTGGCTTTATGGTAATGGGACAACTCTTCAAACATGAATTTCAATGGCTCAACAAAGTCATACAGGCAGAACATGAAACACCCGTGACACTGGTTGAAAACAAACTGCTCGGTATCTGCCACACCGATGTAGCCAACTTGTTGATGCAACAATGGAACATGCCAGCTGAAGTGATCACCACTGCAGCAGAACACCACAATGACAACTATAATGGTGACCATGCCGGCTATGTCAAACTGATTCAAATAGCAGACCGACTACTTAAAAATCATAATATGTCAGATGCTGCAAGCGAAGAAGTCCCCGCAGAACTGTATGAATACTTTGGTTTAACCGAAGAACAGATTTATGAGGCCATGGATGAAATTTTACAGGGGAAAGAGGATTTAGATGCCATGACCATGGCAATGATTGCATAATTCCATTTATTGATATCTATCGGGGTTTAATCGCCACCCGCTTAAATGCTCTGGTCTATATTCTCAGGCCACCCAAGCGTTTCATCGATTGATGGCGATGCCATAAATAGCCCAATATCATACCCACAATCAGGCCAACAACCAGCCATAGAATAATAGCACCACTGCCAGTTCGGGCACGGTTAATAATCTGCATGGCTCGATTACGTTGTAATTCCGCACGCTGTGCTTTTAACGTATCAATTTGTTCATTGAGAATGGCATTTGCCTCCTCAAGTGCTGTCTTGGTCTTAATAACATCCTGTAATGCCTGTTGTGCTTTTTTCTGCTGACGTTCCAAATCCTTAACCCTTAATATTGCCGGCACCTTGGTTGTCACATAAATATCTTTAATCCAGCCTTCCAAGCCCTTATCTGTGCGAATTTTTATAAAAGGCTCCCGTCGTTCCAATACCTCCAGTTTCATGCCGGTTAAAACAACCCCTACAGGTGCAGATAATTGACTCGGTTCAGGTCGAACCCCAACGCGCAGCTGATCATTAACAAAAACAGACTCCGCCAACACATTGGCAGACAACCCCAGCAATACCAAATAACATATCGCACTGAAATAACGCATTTTAATGATCTTTTCCCTTATACAATTTTTTTTCGACAACCAAACCACGAAATGTATTCAATTTAACGGTCAGAATCACAACTTCTTTAATTATAACCACGAAACAAGCACATAGCGCACTGTTTTCAACTTATTTTGATGATAACTTATCCATTGGAAGTGCATCAACATCAATCAAAATACTGTCCCCATCCAAAACAAGTGCAACAGATACCAATGATTGACCTCGACAAGGCCCATAGACGCAAAAACCGTCCTCAGGCTGAAACAATGCACCATGCAAGCTGCAAGCCAGGTAGCGTTGCTCCTGATCAAAGCACTGATTAGGCTGCCAGTTTAAATTTACCCCCGTATGAGGGCATTGATTCAGATAAGCAACCAGCTTACCCGAGCCATCATTTAGCAGTAAAATATCAAAATGAACATCCATAACTGAATCACGATAACCAATATCCAGCGTCAGACAGGCTGTTGTGCTTAACGCACTCCGTTCAGATATTTTTATCAGTCGACTCATGGTGGTATAGCATAACAAAATAAGAATTCACTAACGTAGGTTTTAATTTATTTTACAAAAAGTGAAAAAAAACCTTGTATAATAGTGCTAAATGATTATAGTGTGCGCTATTAATTATTTTACTTTCAGCTCATTGATCATGTTTTAACATCATTGAATGGCTCAAGGCAAAATAAAATATTTTAAAACAGCATAATCAATCTCAATCAGAAACAAGCGAAATCAGGAGTTACCATGGCCGCTAAGAAGAAAACAAAAAAGAAAGCAACAAAGAAAAAAGCAGCTGCTGCTGCACCTAAAGTAAAAGCCATTAAAGAACCTTTTACTAAAACTCAGCTTTTCACTACCCTTGCTGAACGTACAGATATGAAGAAAAAAGACATTGCGACTATCTTTGATGAGCTTGCTTTAATCATTAACGGCCATGTTAAGCGTAACGGTGCGGGTGTATTTACTTTACCTGGTTTACTTAAAGTAAAAGTGGTACGTAAACCTGCAACTAAAGCACGTAAAGGTATTAATCCATTCACAGGCGAACCGACTGTTTTCAAGGCAAAACCCGCGCGTAATGTGATTAAATGCCAACCTTTAAAAGCATTAAAAGAAATGGCGCTTTAAATTTAGCATTTAAAACGTTATCCAAAAACCGGGGTGAAGTTTTGTCTTTACCCCGGTTTTTTATTGCTTTTTATTTATTCACGGACTGTCCTTCAAGCCATTCCAGTACTTCTATTGTTGAGGCGACCTCCCCATCAATCACATCGGCATAAGCTTGTTGTCGTGCTGTTTTATTGTTTTTTAGAAAGCGTGTCATCAATAAGGTTTTCATCCCGGCAGCTTTTGCACCATGTAGCTCATCACTGCCACCATCACCGATAAATAAGCACTGTGCCGGCTCAACAGCAGCAAGTTCACACGCATGTTGATAAATTGCAATATCCGGTTTTTTTAACCCGACTGCACAACTGAAAATACTGTGGTCAAACAATGTCGCTAATGGTGAATCCGACCAGGCCTGAACTTCGGCAGTCGATGCATTGGAGACCAGAATCAGTTGATAGTTTTGTTGTTTTAATTGTTTAATGCCTTGTAGAACATCAGCATCAATATGCTGTGTTAGCGCATAATTAAAACGTTGCTGACGCTCTGCTGTGGCTTGCTGGATTAAACTGTCTGAAATGGAAGGGTCATGGCTATGAATCAGGGTTTTGATAACATCAAAAGCTTCTGTGGGCTGGCAAATCTCATGTTCAGCACTAAAACACAGTGTATTCCATTGCTCACGTTCAATACCAAAAATATCGGCGGTCATTCGACCAACAGACAACGGTACACTCCCCACATCCACCAACGTGGAAAACAAATCAAAACACAACACTTTCAACATGCGGCATAAGCTAAATCAAAGCGGCCCTAAAAATCAATCCTTATACCCAAAAAAGATCCTTTCTCAATGTTACGGTCACTGGTTTCGCTAACCATTTTAATCGTGACTTTCTGGTAGCCAAAATAAATATTAGCTTGCGGTGTCATTTGATAACCAACGCTCACGCTGTATTCAGTAAAGGCGTCGGCATCTGAAAAAGTGGTCACGCTCGGAGCTGTATAATAACTCAACCCGATACCAAAACCGCTCCAGTTATCCGGGCTTAACAGCAGGTCTCCACCTAAAGCAAGCAAAGCTGCATTTTTATTATTTATCGTTGTGTAATAACCCCGACCACCCACAGAGAGCTTCAGTGCCGCATTCTGACTTTCATGCTGAACCAATATACCTAAATGCAGTAACGAGATATTATCGGTGCCAGTGGTCAACACACCGGCTTCAACATCCAGACTGCCAATTTCCTGTCCCCATGCTTCAGTAACATAAATAAAACGGACACTGTCTTCTCCAAGTGATGCTCGAATACCCTGCGCTTTCAGCGGCAGGCTCAGCAGTAACAGCAACCCTCCTGCAATAATAAATTTAGGCATAAATCTCCCTTCATCGTCCTTATTATTTGGATTTGAACAGCAGATAACATGCATATTTCTTGCCATAATAGAGTGGCAAGCAGGGAGAGGTAAAATGAAAACGTTACTCAGAAGGATCGCGGATAATTTGTTCGATATTGTTCACCATTGACGCTGCCCGTTCCGGGGTTGCAGGTAACTCACCGAATTGCAGCGTAATATCATGCCGATTATGTGCATCCAAATCGATTCGATCACGTACTTCCGGGTTATCTTTAATAAAATCAAGAAACAGATCGCAATCCAGGCGCACGGCTTCAACCGGTGTCACGGCAGTAACTGATGCAGCCCGTGGTGCGCCCGTTAATATTGACCATTCACCAAAATAGTCTCCGGCTCGCAACAGTGCAAGATTAATTTGCGAACCACTGAAATTATGTGTCACCCGTGCTGTACCATATATCACAATATAAAGCGCATCACCGGCCTCGCCCTCCTCTACAATTTTATTGCCCTCTGGGATACCCACTAATGATGAACGCTCGACAAGCTCCTGTAAGGCATCATCGGCCAGGTAACGTAATGAAGCCACACCACGTAAAGCCGTTTTAGTTATGCGTGTTTTGTAGCGCTGAATAATTGCTGAGCGTAATAAGCGATTCTGATCAACTACTTGCGTTAAAGTGTCCCCCGGAATTTCCAATAAAACAGAAGGTTTACTCACTGTCACCGTTGAAACCCGTGGCGAATGATACAGTGCCGATATTTCCCCAAAAATTTCTCCCTGACGTAAATGGGCCAGTACAACACTTTGATCGCCATCGGATTTACTCACTTCAACTTCACCAAATACCAGAATGTAAACCCGATCGCCTCGCTGGCCATATTCACATAAGACTTCGCCTGGCAATACACTGCGTACAACACCACGATCAAGTAAAAATTGACGTTGTTCAACTGTCAGCAAGTCACCAAAAGCAGTCTCACAATCCAGAGCCCTTTCAACGGCATTCATTATATCGGTTGCTGCATCTGTCATTTATTTTCCCCGTTCATTTCTTTTACTTATCATCGGCCAGCTGCGTATTTAATTTTAGGACATGCTTCACAGTTTTTGCGGGGAATCATAAAATTATTAACAGTAATTGCAATTATTGAGAAATCCAGCAAACTTATGGCTAAAAGCCATGTTTTTAATCCCTCTATTTCCTTCTGTTTAAGCCCAATGCTATAGTTAAAACCGGCATGACAATAAAAACTTGCCTTTTAAATATCATTTTAGCCGGGTCAACTCTCAAACAAACATGTTTATTCCTATTGAAAAAAAACCACACTGGCAAAACCCACCTATTTTAACCATTTTACTGATATTGCTATGTGTTGGAGCCTATTTTACCTGGCAAAACAATGATAATCAGAGCGAAGCGCTTGCCTTCCAGTATTATATGCAATCCGGGTTATCCAATATTGAAACCCCAGCTTATCTAAAATACCTGAACACTAAAGACCGTACCCAGCTCAGGAACGAGTTGGACAAAAATCCACAACAGGCTCAGGCTATCATCCTGAAAAAAATCATGCTCGATGGTCAGTTCCTGTCAAAGCTGGACAACTACCACATCATTACCCCCCAACATCCGCAATTTAAAATGTGGCTACAAAAGCATACCGAATTTAAACGCTTGTTAAACCGTATCGTTAAATACCGATACGGGCTGAAACCTTATCAATACTCACTGGAATCGCTGGTTATTCATAATTTCTTACACGATGATATGAATCATCTCATCATTAATATGATCTTTCTGTTTATGTTTGGCTTTGTCATTGAGCTGGCCATAGGCCGTAGTGCTTACCTGTTTGTTTTTCTGATTTCGGGCATTGCCTCAGGTGCAACCCTAATACTGATGGAACCCAACGCAGCTTACTGGGTTGTAGGTGCTTCCGGTGCCATTGCCGGGCTGGTTGGCTTTTACACATTACTTTATGGTATGCGAAAAATTCGTTTCTTTTACAGTGTTATTTTTTATTTTGGCTATGTCACTGCACCGGCATTAATATTATTACCCGTCTGGCTGATTTATGAATTACTCAATCAATACCTTTTTCTTGATCAAGTCAGCAACCTGTCACATATCGGTGGTTTACTAACCGGGGCATTGCTAGGGCTGATTTACAAGCGTTATCCTCAGTTAATCCATCAGGACACGATCCAGGATAATTCTCGGCAACTTGATTTTAACAAAAAATTTCAACAAGCGATGGATCTGATCGCTCAGCTCGATTTTAACAAGGCACATAAAATTCTTAACGAGCTACTGATTCATCAACCCAATAATCTTGACGTGGTAAAACAACTTTATCATCTGGAAAAAATTCATCCGGACACCGATCAATACCATGTTTTTGCTCATCAGGTCATTAAACTTGCAGGCGAACAATCCGGTTATGAAAAACTCATTCACCGTGTTTATACTGAATATTCTGAAACAGCCAAACCGTCTGCCAAATTTACACCGGATCTTCTTTATTATCTGGCAACGGTTTTTTCAAATCACAACTATCTGGATGATGCGGAAAAAATATGCCACTATTTGCTGAAACACGACAGTAATACCGATAAACAACCCGAGTTATTACTTAGCCTAATCAATGGACTTAAAAAGTCGAATCGGACAGAACATTACCAAAAATACAAAGCTTTACTGGTTAAAGACTTCCCTGATAGCAAGCAGGCAAGAATAGCCGGTGTTTCATAAAAGAATTTAACCGGAATCCCGTGATTGTGTGACAGCTTCCAGAATATTAAGATAGTCCTGCACCGCCTCAATTCCTTTATTTTGTGGATAGTTTTCCAATACAAAATGTAATATCTGGATCGCCTTATCATCCTGATTGAATTGATCAGACATCATCCTGGCCACCATTAAATAGGCTTCAGGAATCTCCGAATACGCAGGATGATCTTTATGTAAATTATTCAACAAATGCATCGCCAGCCGATGCTTGCCGTTATTCATTAAAATGGATGCCATTTCCAGACGCTGTGCCGGCTTTTCCAGTGTAATGGCTGAATCCTGTTCATGACAGGCACTAAAAACCTGAATAGCCTGCGTGATTTTCTTTTCATCCATCAGTCGACCAACAAAATCAGCACAGTGTGTTCTGGCCTGTTGAGTCCTGCCTAACAAATGTAACAGCTTTTGATAATAGCCACGTGCATGCATATCACTGGGATGTTGAGCAATCAGTTTTTCCAGTCGGGTTAAAGCCTGATGATATTCACCTTCCTGAACCAGAATTTCAATATCGACCATTGCCGGCATTCTTAGTTTAAATGGCGCCTGCCCATCAATATCAAGCTGACTGCTTGAAACTTCAATATCGACACCAAAACCAATTTTTTCATGATACTGATACAGCACATAACCCAACATATTAAAAATACTGAGTAAAAAAAACATACTGATAAAAAAGTCCATGCTCAAATAAAATTCAGATGGAACAAGCTGATTTATATAATAAACAGCTGCCGCAGCTGAACTCAGCATCATAAATAGAAACAGATACAACAACAGATAAGCAGCACCAATATTTTTGACAATATGAAAATGTAATAGCGGATTAAATGCACTGATAAAACTATGCTTTACTGCCAGCACCATGACACTCGTTGGTAAAAAGAAAAGGGTAATTGACAGCGTTGCGTAGAATAGATAGTCGAACTCTACTTCTCGGCTGTAGTTATACACCAGGTAATTAATCGCAATGATTAAAAAAATATTCAATACATGCTTAAATGGCAACTCCAGATTGTTGGTTATCATTTCAACTGAAAATGGCCGCGGTGACAGATAACCCTGAGAGGTATCTTCCAGAACAACATATGCATACTTCATAAAAACAAGAATACTGAGCAGCACAGCGAGAATACCAAACAGCGTATTCCCGAAAACGGCAACAATAGTGACCAGTAAAATCATAATACCAACAGGAACCGGATTAAGTGGGTACATAAAAAAATAATGCAGCCTTTGCCAAAAAGGCAATACTACATTTTCAGCCCCAACAATGTTCAATGCAGTATTACAAATAGCGCAACGTGGTGCTTCCCCATGCTGAGGTTGGACACAGTTCGTACAGAAGTTTATCCTACAGGCAGGGCAAGACCACCGTGCAGGCAAATCGTAATGGTATTTGCACGCTATTTGCGACATAGTTTACTTAACTTTATTATTTCTTTATATTTAAAGACTTTAGATATTAGCCTATATATAATGAATTCACTATTCAAGCCGGATTACACGATGAAACCTCTTTTACGCATATTAATTTTTCTATTCGCTTCTCTCTCATCCCTTGCCTATGCCGCACCGGTTACGGTATCGACGCAATGGCTGGCAGCACATCAGAATAATGCCTCTATTGTTCTGATTGATATGTCAGATGAAATGCAGTACCAACGTTTTCACATTAAAAATGCCATACAACTGCCTTACCATGTACTTAATCAACAACTCAAAAAGGGTATTTCAGTCAGTATTGGGCGACAAAACATTGCCAAGCTGCTCGGTTTACTCGGTGTAACCCCGGCCAGTCATATTATTATTTATGATGATATCGGCGGGCTTCATGCCGGGCGTTTATTCTGGGAGCTGGAACGTATTAACCATAAAAGAGTTTCACTGCTCAATGGTGGCCTGGTAAAATGGATTTTGGAAGGGCGACCTGTCACAGCAACCCCGTTTCAACCAAAGAGAAAAACAAACTACACACTAACAAAATCAGTGCCAGATATTCATCTGGCAAGCATTGATGATGTCCTGCCTGCAAGCCGTGATAAGAAAACATTACTTATCGACGTGCGTTCCAAAGACGAATACATTGGGCATATCAAACAACGACGCAGCGGTCATATTCCAGGTGCTCATTTATGGAGCTGGAACAATGCGGTCGATTTTAAAAATCAGTTTAAATTCAAACCTGAAACTGTTCTGAAAAAACAACTTGAACAAATCGGGCTACACAGTAAAACACAACCCGTTATTCTTTACTGCCACTCAGGACATCGGGCCGCACAATCTTACCTGACTTTACGCTATCTTGGGTTTACCAATGTTAAAGTCTTTGATGGTTCAATGCAGCAATACGCCAAAACAGCAAATGCACCATTAACAAAAGGTATGAAACCTTGAATATCCCGGCTGTTGATTTTCCACTATTATTAAGTTGATAACTTAAAAACCGACCCGGGCTAATCGTCAGCTAATACGGTACGATCTTTTGCCCAGGCTCGCAAACGTGCAATCGGCTCTGCCATTATCACCGACAAAGGTTTTGTCTGTGCCAGTGCTTTTAATATGGCCTGATCATTCACCGCAGTATTATTTGCATGCGCACTGTAAAAAGCCGATACAATTGCTTGCTCAATTTCTGCGCCTGAAAATCCTTCCGCCTGTTTCGCCAGGTCATCGAGGTTAAAAAGAGCCGGATCCAGCATTCGACGCTTCAAGTGAATTTTAAAAATACTCATGCGTACGGCATGTTTAGGTAAGTCGACAAAAAAGATTTCATCAAAGCGACCTTTACGAATAAGCTCAGGTGGCAGTGAATCTATATTATTCGCTGTTGCAACCATAAAAACCGGTTTGTTTTTTTCTGCTAACCAGGTTAACAATGTTGCCAATACACGTTGACTGGTTCCACCATCATTTTCAGAAGTCCCCAATGCTTTTTCAATCTCATCCACCCATAAAATACACGGCGCCATGACTTCTGCTGTTTCGAGTGCTTTGCGTAAATTTCGCTCTGTTTCACCATGGTATTTATTAAATAGCGCACCAAAATCCAGATGCAGCAAAGGTAACCCCCAGATACCGGCAACCGCCTTTGCCGCAAGTGACTTGCCACAACCTTGCACACCCAATAACAACATCCCTTTTGGTGGTTTAAGGCCAGGAATCTCTTTAATAAAAGCCTGCTTGCGTTGAGTCAACCATTGCTTGACAACACTAAAACCACCCACATCTGAAAATTTTTCAGTCTTATACTCAAACTGTAAAATACTATCCGTATTTAATAACTCGTATTTGGCTTTTAATACTTCAGGAATATCCGACTCGGTAATTGCACCATCATCATAGATCGCGCTATGTGCCAGGCGTTTTACTTCGGTTAAAGTCAGCCCGGTTAAATTACCCAATAACATTTCATATGCCTGTTTATCCGCTTTTACCCGCTGACCATTATTTTCTGCCGACCAACTATCGGCTATTTTTTTAACTTGCTGCGCAATCTGTTTCCGTCCTGGCATACTAAGCTGAAAATTTGCACAAAAATTACTTAATTCTTCGGGAATGAAAAGATCGTGACTCAGTAACACAATCGTGCGTGGTGCATCGGGGTAGCTGATTGCAATATCTTTTAACAACCGTACATGCAATGGATCATCAAGATACGGGTGGAAATCGGTTAAAATAAAAATTCCGGGGTGCAGGCTTGCTTTAATATGTCCCAAAACATCCTGCGGTTGTGCATTATGCCGTTGAGAAGAAAAACCTTCTTCAAGCCGTAACAACCCCTCGGTAATACTCCAACGATACAATGGGGTAAACAGTTTAGCGGCAACAGTGGTTAATAATTCAATCGCACGACGTTCTTCCTTGGTTTCCAATGAAATAATCGGAACTCTTGATTGAATCAATAGGCTTAAATCGTGTGAGTCCTTCATTGTTATTTTTTCATTTTAAGAAAATAAATATGACTGTTGCAAAAGACCACAACAAGGATATTGTAAAACCATCAAGAAAAACCTCCCCCGGTCTTTATATACAAATTCATGCAGTCGAATCAGTGCTCTGAATCCATATTTAATTTATCTTTAACAAATTAATCATTCACCGGGCAAGGTGCAAGCAAAGGGCGCCTGACTTGAAAATTAAATGCAATTTGCAATAATCGCTTAAATTATACTCAAAATTCAGCCGGGCTGCAGAATAAAATCATTGTTTCGAGAACTCAGGTAAGCTATTGAAATACAAGATATTATTAGTCTCTGAAGTTTTCATACTGGAGAGGAATTTCAAGATTGGCCTCTTTCAACAAAGCAATAACGGCCTGCAAATCATCCCTTTTTTTGCCAGTAATGCGTAATTTTTCGCCCTGAATGGCCGATTGTACCTTCAACTTGGCATCTTTTATTAATTTAATCATCTTTTTGGCGTCGGCCTGTTCGATTCCCTGGCGCAACTTGACTAACTGTTTAACTTCCTTACCCAGCGGTTTATGCGGCTGTACATCAAGGCAAAAAATATCCACACCCCGTTTGTGCATTTTATTTTGAAGAATATCAAGCATTTGTTTCAGCTGAAATTCTGCCTGGGCGGTCATCATAATACCTTCTTCCTGCTGCTCAAATTTTGCATCGGTTCCCCTGAAGTCAAACCGCGTCGTCAATTCCCGATTCGCCTGATCAACCGCATTGGTCACTTCGTGCATATTGATTTCAGAAACCACATCAAATGATGGCATAACATTCTCTCTTGTTAATTTGGGGTGTGTAAGGGTTTTTATTTCGCTATACTAAAATATTAATATTAATTA
>JALXDW010000412.1 GCA_027070385.1 Chromatiales bacterium | reverse complement strand
ATTAAAAGAGAAAATACACTACTTTGAAAATTTACTGATACCGGATATTGAAGCCTGACACTTCTTTAACGACTGCCCCATAGCCTGACAATGCAAACTCAACCCATTCATATCAAATTATTTATTTCAAGCCATTGCCCTCATTGTGCCAATGCCCTTGAATTACTCACCAAAGCTGTCAAACAGGCTGATATTGCTGAATTAAAAATCATAAACCTCAATGCGCTCAACAACCTTGATGCCTATTCGCATATTCGCAGTGTGCCGCTTGTCCAGATTGATGACTTTGAATTTCCCGGTACCCCGAACAAAGCCGAACTGGACAGCTGGATTTCAAATTATAAAAACGGTAATTTCGCCCTTCATTATTTTACTGACCTGTTTATGAACGGACAAATAAATCAGGTAGAAAATTTTATTCAACAAAAACCTGAATACTGGCTTGAGCTTGTAAAACTGGCTCGTGATCCCGAAACGAAAATGCAGGTTAAAATAGGTATTACAGCTGTTTTTGAGTCCCTCAGCGACAAGCTGATAAAACTGCCACAAGCTGACGAGGTCATAGCAGCATTAATCAGCGCAACGGATACCCGGCAACCGACCATTCAGGTTGATCTGGTTTACCTGTTGTCACTGCTATACATTGCATTCAAAAAGGAAAACAAAGAACACAAAGCATTAAAGACCTTTATTGAAGCCAGACAAAATGATAAATCAGATGAAATAAAAGAAATTATTGCCGATGCACTAAACTAATTTTCCAAACACTTTTTTACCATTTCAGATAAAGCTGCTTCGTCAATAGGAAATGTCAGGGTATAAGGCAAATCAAACCGGCTGGTGACACGCTGAAACTGATGTGCAAATTCTTTCTCATAAAAGACTATCAGTTTAACCCCCTGTTTTTTTTGCAATACTGCCAATAATGTTTCCAGATTACTGGTTCGGTCACGAAAATCAGACTGGTAATTGAATTCAGCAACAATAATCCGTGGTGACATCTTCTTGAGAATCTTCACCGCCTTGCGCATTGAATTGGTAACTTCGACTTGCAACTGATATTTCTGATAAACCTTACTGAAATCAGGGTATCCACCCAGCTCAACAATGGAAAGCAACTGTCTGTTTTTAATAAAATTATCATTCATACCAATATTGTAAACGCTCTATTACCTTGAGGATACTTCAATAATGCACTAAAACCCTCTAAAATATACACAGCAATTCAGCTATATTGGCATTTACAGATTGAGGTTCAATTCCTATGCCCTATTTCCTTTATAAAATATTACCCAGTGTTTCCAATCTTGTAAAAAACATTGAACATATTGGTGAATACCAAATATTCAAAGAAGCCAAACAACAGGCAAAAACGTTACGAATGAAGAACGAAACGGATCCTGATGTCACTTACCGAATTATTTTTGCCGATAATATCATTGAAGCGGAAGAACGCCTGCATGAAAAACGCCCTGAAACGGTTGTAAAAGAGTGGGAAAAATAACCAGGTTATTCATCCGTGGACGAAGATCAATACCGCAACACCTATAAAGATATTGTTACTCGCCAATGCGTCTACGAAAAAGCCATTAACAGTCGCCAAACAAGTTGTCAGCAAGCAAACAAAATCCGCCTGGCTGATCGTGAAGCTGTTGCCTGTCTTTCACAAGATGCCTGCGATCAATGTACCGATTTTTTACAGACGCTACGCTCAAAATCTTTATTCGCACTCAAGTTGCAAAATCATAGCGGCCCTTTACCTCACGCAAAGGAAATAAAGGTTCAGATGGGCAGTATTATTGGTCTGGCTTTGGATAATGGCATTCAAACCGACAAGACAGCAAAAATCGAAAATATTCACAAACTGCTTTCAATGAGTCTGGCAAACTACACAACATTGGATAACCTGCCTTATGAAGAACTGATGCGTTCAATAGTGAACTTTGAAGGCCGACCTAAACGTAAAAGTCGCAAAAAATAACAAACGCAACAAACAGAATAAAACAATAACAAAAGACTAACGACCGCTAAGGATTGATTTCCCAGTCATAAGCACAGTCCAAATGTGCCCGCACCTGTTTCACTCCGGCAAGCCCCTCTTCCAGCATTAATTTAAGCGGGGACTGGTTATTAAAACGTTTGTTACTTGTCTTAATCCATAATGCACCCATTGCCGGATTATGTGGGTAGGTTGTATGCAAGGCATGGTGAATGCCTACAATATGCTCGACTCTGCTATTGAGTTCAGCTTCATCAGGAAAAGCCCGGTCTTCCTGAAACCGGCGCATACCACGAACAGGCACCTTTTTTGAAAACGCAAGCAAGGTATGCTGTTGCCGGGCATTCAACCCCCAGCTTTCAAGAATACCAATGATCATTTTTGTTAGTGATAAATGATCTTCTTTACTCAATTCTTCCATCATAAACTTCAACCCGCAGTGTATTAGCGGTTCATTTTATCAATTTTTTCATAAAAGTGCTGCTAGCATGTAACAGACTGATAATAAAAGAAGAATTCAAATACCTGAAAGACAGTGAGGTTAAAATTTAATAAGCGGTGTTGAATAGTCAAAATGCAGCATTTGCTGTTCGTTTAGCGCCTCATACACAATCTGTAAGAAAGGCATATTATGATCAACCGCACGTGCAAATTGATAAATGACTTCGACTGCAATATCTTTGACGTGAGCAGCTTCCATTTCCGGTGAAATACGACTGTAAATAATAAACCGAATAATCGCAACACGAACCAGTAACATCTGAATATAAATAAAAGCACTCGGCATGGTAATAAACCATTCACGAGTAAAGCAATTTAATAAATATTTAGTTAAGTAATCTTCAATCTGTTGATGCACCGCGTTGGAAAACATACCATAGCGTTTCTGAAATAGTACAGAATAATCAGATGCATTCTCAATTTCGGTATAACTTGAAAAACCTGACTGTTTTGCATACTGATTAAATATTTCCACAACACTCTTTGACAGTTTTTCATCCGGAGCCTGCTGTTGTTTTAACAACAGCACCGAATAAATCACGATACAAGCCAGTGGCTGTTCATTTTCATACTGCTTCATAAAATGGCTGACTGATTGTTTATAGTCCGGGTCAAACACATGCAAACGATAATTTTCAAGGGCATCAGAATCAACTGAAACACATTGAGCAAAATAAATGGTTGAAATTGAATGTGAATAACTTGCCAGAATATACAAGCGGGTAAAATAATCACAGTCCCCCAACTTGATAATATCAATAAAAGTTTGTTGTACCTTGGGAAAATATCTTTCATAAGGCAAGCTGTTATCATCTATAGACAGTGTGCGATGAATTGGTATATCTTCACGCAAAGAGGTAATAACAGAATTGTCTGAACTCAACATAACATGGTCATTTATATCCGCAGACAAACATAAACGAACAACCTCTGGACAAGACAATGCGCCACTGAGTTCCAATGTTGAATTTTTTTCCGTAATAATTCGCGGATAAAAAGCACAAATATCTGAAAGAATTTCAATTCCTTTCTGTAGATGCAGGGTACATTGCTGCTGAGGATTCAAATATGGACAGTAGCCATTATCATCCATCTGGATATAGGCATAGCTTTTATCAGATGCAACATCAGATTCATTTAAAAGTACTGCTTTTGAAAAGAGTTTTTTCTGTTCCGGATTATCTTCAGCCCATTCAAGCATACGTTGATAATGTATCTTGTCGATTCTGACATGCCAATGCTGACAGCAGGTGTCTTCACACTTATCTGCGATACATTTAAACTGCTGCATATAAGGTAAAGATAAAAGTTCGAACATGAATAAAGCCTGTTTTTGATTATTGTTATTCAGGTCGTTTGTTTAATAT
>JALXDW010000411.1 GCA_027070385.1 Chromatiales bacterium | reverse complement strand
CATTTTAGCCACGTTTATACGGGAATCCAAAATACAAGCAAAATAATATTTTTTTATTTTCTTTTAAAAAAATATTTCCAATCAATGAGATAGCGGTCACTTTCAATGTAAAGGTTTAGAAAGTGGTGCTAAGCATTTTGACAAAGCTGCCATGCTCACGCATATTCTTAAATACAAACTCGCGAATTATAAAATCATTCGAAATGAACAGATTCGTTGGTAAAGTTATTTAAGGTGTAAAAGCTGGTACCGAAAATGATTGAGAATCGTAAAGAAAAACTAAAAGAACTGAATTTCGAAACCTGGGTTGCGCTGTGGCGTGAAAGTCCGGAAAATTTTGAGAGCAGTCGCGCTAAGCGTATCACCGCCTATATAAATAGTGTGCCGGAGAAGCATCGTGAACGACTGCGCTGTCTGCAATGGCGTATTGACAAGGTACGTGAACGAGCGGCTAACCCACTGGCAGCAACCATTGCTATTTCTGAAATGATGTGGAAATCATTTGATGAATTGGGGGCAATGTATAAAGAGCTTGCCGGGATGGTTGAGGGGCAACAACCCACGCGTCCTCGGCGAACAGCCACTGTGTTGCCTTTTAACCGGGCTGCTTTTGTCCGCAGTTAGCGAAGCACCTTAACGCTTTGAGCTAATTTTGCGGAATCGCTTGCTGTTTATGGCACTTTTCCGTATTATTGCCGACTGTTTTTAGTATGGTGCTGGGCTCGGGCAATACGATCATCGTAATTATTCACACCCCCCGAATAAAATGTTCCAGTGGCGATACGACTTAATTTAACGAGGCAACCAACATGAAAGCTGATATCCACCCTAAATATTCTGAAGTAACTGTTAACTGCAGTTGCGGTAATACATTCAAAACCGGTTCAACCGTTGATAAAGACACGCTCAATATCGAGGTTTGTTCCAGTTGCCACCCTTTTTACACCGGTAAACAAAAAATTGTGGACACAGCGGGTCGAGTTGACAAGTTCCGTCAAAAATACGGTATGTCTTCCAAATAAAATTGTGTTGCTTTATTCCCTAAAAAAGGCGTTCAGATTGAGCGCCTTTTTTATTGGCTGTTACTTGATGATTGCCACTCAGGCATTGGCTGACGATTGTCGAGTCCAGCGTTATGATCAAACAGCAAGCATTCTGAAAGTGGTTGATGGTGATACGGTTGTTTTAGCGAGCAAGCAAAAAGTTCGATTAATTGGTATCAATACACCGGAGTTGGCACATGGCCATAAAAAGGCAGAGCCTTATGCGAAGATGGCTAAACGTTATCTTCAAAAGCAGTTGGCACCGGCTAAAAAAGTTTATTTGCGCTGGGGCATTCAACATAAAGATCATTATGGACGATTACTGGCACATCTATTTTTGGAAGATGGCCAAAACTTAAATGCAATGCTGGTAAAACAAGGCTTGGCATATGCGATTGTGGTACCACCGAATACCATGTTGGCCGATTGTTATTTCAAGTTGGAACAACGGGCACAAAAGAAAGAAAAATATATCTGGTCTTCTGCTATCTCCCGGTTTCGATTGGCATCACAGTTCAATATAAAAGATACCGGTTTTTCGTTGGTGAAGGGAACGGTGATCCGTATAGGTAAAAGCAAAGGGTCAATCTGGTTACAGCTGGCACCTGCTTTTACTGTACGAATAAAGCGAAATGATTTTAAATATTTCAGAAAATTGAATTTGGCCAGACTCTCCGTCGATAGCTTAAAAGGTAAAACACTTTACCTGCGGGGTTGGGTGTACCAATGGAAAAAAAAGTTGTATATGCGAATACGTCATCCACGAATGATAATGGGACTTTAAGGGAATGTGCATTGTTGTTCAGCGTTTTTTTTCAAGAAGTTGCATGTAACGAAAAATCTTGTTGCTACGTTGTATAAAACGTTGGCTGCGCGTTTGCGGATTATGTTTGATTGGACTGGGTAAGCTGGCCGCTAGTTCGGCTGCCTGACGTTTTGATAAAGTATATACTGATACACCGTAATAATAGCGCGAAGCAGCTTCTACACCAAAAATACCCTGGCCAAATTCGGCCACATTGAGATAAATTTCCAGTATCCGGGATTTGCTCAATTTTACTTCCATACCAACCGTTAAAATAAGTTCATGCCATTTACGCAGAGGGTTGCGAGCCGGCGTTAAAAACATATTTTTGATAGTTTGTTGTGAAATGGTGCTGGCACCGTATTTAAAGTCCAGATGTTCGACATTGTATTCCATTGCGTCTTTTAAGGCATCCAGGTCAAATCCGGTATGTTGATAAAAACGTGAATCTTCCGCTACGATAACGGCCATTTGCATATGCCTTGGTATCCAGTTCATTGGAACCGGTTTCCAGCGAAGAGGGGGGAGCTTATGATTTTTTTGTCTTCGAGTTTCATAAGCCTGAATAAATTTTGTTTTTTTTACCGCACCTCGGCCATATTCTGCCCAGTTTGGCCAGATGGTACTGATATAAAAAATATCCAGCACCAACGCAAGGACTATAATGCGTAGCAGGTAAATACTGTAGCGTAGTATTTTTGCACGGGGTTTTAAACGGCGACGTTTACGACGCCACCGGAATAGCCAGGTTTTCATTAGTAATCTGATATAGCTATAAAAGCTACCTTTGTGAATATATTGGTTATACTCTAGCAAATTAATAATTAAAAACCTGTAGAATTAATCACGCTATTTAATAAAATCACTGAATGATGAGTCTGAAAAATGTTGTATTTTTTTAATAAGGAAATGCTTGCAGTAGCAAAGCAGCATAAATCCCTTAGTGGTTTAATGTTGTTTTATATTGCCTCGGTTTTTATTGGTGCCTGGCGTTATTATTCACCGATTCCTGCGGGCGACATGTGGGATGGTTATATTAATTTTTATCTGCAATTATTAGATGGAAATTTTTCTGCATGGTGGGCGCAGCATAATGAACATCGGTTATTTTTATCACGGCTATTTTTTTATCTTGATCTTAAATTTTTTAACGGCCTGTCTTTAATACTTATTCCACTGAATCTGCTTTTGTTGGTTACAAGTTGGGGGTTGTTGCTTTACTTTTCTTTCAGGTTATTAAAACCAAAAATTGAAACACCCGATTTTTTTTATTTTATCGTCTTGTTAACCGTGTTTGCTTTTTCATGGAAGCAGGATGAAAATATTGTTTGGGCTTTTCAGAATCAGTTCTGGTTTGCTTATCTGTTGCCGTTAATGGCTTTTTGCCTGCTTGGATTATCGGAAGTTTACTCACGGCAACGTCTTCTTTATTATGTTGGTGCATGTGTGTTAGGAATTTTATCTGTTGGTTCCATGGCCAACGGTATTTTTGCTTTACCAGTGCTTACGCTATTATCGCTGTTGTTGAAACAGAAGTGGCCGTATAGCACTTTTTTGGGTTTGTTGGCGATATTAAGTGTTTCTTTATATCTTGGTACTTATCAACCTCCTGCGCATGGCCATTCTATTAGCGATAATCTTATAAAGTTTCATTTTGAAATCTTGGTTTTCTTTATTGAATATCTTGGCTCACCACTCAAAAGTTTGTTCGGGTCATTTGTATTAGGTTTGTTGCACCTGTCCCTGATTATTGTTTTATTCCGCCAGCTTCCAAAAGAAAAGAACAACCCATTATACTTGTCAATTATTGCTTTTATTATTTATTACCTGGTCAGTGCATTTGTTATTTCTGCATCAAGGGTTGATTTGGGACTGCATGCTGCGTTGGTAGGACGCTATACTACCCCTCTATCCTTTCACTGTTTTTGACTTTAATTGCCTGGTTTTATCTTTATCCTCATCGGATTAAATATTTAAGCAGACGTACTGTAACCATTATTGCTGTTTTAATGTTGGGAACTCAGGCACGT
>JALXDW010000410.1 GCA_027070385.1 Chromatiales bacterium | reverse complement strand
CGATTAAAACTACCCGCCTTTACCAACGATAAAGGCGAACGTAAGTACCGTGACTATCCCGACTTTGTGGTGAATTACGAAACTGAACCCGGATCCGGTATTGGTTTCCTCGCGGGCTGGCGCGGAAAAGGTGGCGAAAAGTTCATGAAGGGCGAGCCAAACCCGAACCAATGGGAAATGTATGAAAAGAACAACTGCGTTTACCATTATGAATTGCCTAAGTCTTATCAATATATGCGTAACTGGAATTCTGGTTACCTGCAATGGGCCCAGGAACATCGCCTGACCAAATATGCTGAACCGATTAATATTCATATTTACTCGGAAGTATTACAAAAGTTCCGTTTAGCCGCACAAGGTAAACGCGAAGGCAAACAACCACCCGCACACTTGCGCAAACGTGTTGAAACGCATTTTGATCCACTACCGTTTTATAGCGAACCACTTGAATCACAGTTAACGGATAAACATAAGTACCCGTTAAATGCGATTACTCAACGTCCAATGGCAATGTACCATTCATGGGATTCACAAAATGCCTGGTTACGTCAGATCCATGCACATAACTATTTGCATGTACATCCATCACTGGGTGAAAAACATGGTTTCGAAGACGGTGACTGGATCTGGGTTGAGTCGATGCACGGTAAAGTCCGTTGCATGTGTCGCTTCAGTGAAGCGGTTGAACCCGGTACCGTCTGGACCTGGAATGCGATTGGTAAAGCCTCCGGTGCATGGAACCTCGATGCCAATGCTAACGAATCTAAAAAAGGTTTCTTGTTAAACCATTTAATTTCTGAAGAATTACCTGCGAACGAAGCCGGCGAACACCTCTCCAACTCTGACCCCATCACAGGCCAGGCTGGTTGGTATGATGTGCGTGTTCGGGTACGAAAAGCAGATGAAAATGAAGAACAGGTCACCTACCCGCAGTTTGAGCCTATGCCAAGCTACCCGGGTACCGATAAACCACGTAAGTGGCTCAGTTTCTTTGCCGGCAAATTTAACAAGAAGTAAAACCAGAACAGGACAATGTAATGACTCAGTTAGCATTAGTTATTGACTTAAACGTTTGCGTCGGCTGCCATGCCTGTGTAACCAGTTGTAAAGAATGGAACACATCCGGCCCTGCGGGTTCAATGTGTGACGATAATCCCTACGGACAGGATCCAACCGGAACCTTCTTTAACCGTGTACAAACCTATGAGGTGGGTGAATTTCCTTTAACTGAAACCGTTCACTTCCCTAAAAGTTGCTTGCACTGTGAAGATCCACCGTGTGTTCCTGTTTGTCCGACCGGTGCCAGTTATAAACGTGAATCTGACGGTATTGTATTAGTCGATTACGATAAATGTATCGGCTGTCGTTACTGCTCATGGGCATGCCCATACGGTGCACGTGAAATTGATGAACACCAGAAAGTCATGAAAAAATGTACACTCTGTGTGGATCGTATTTATGATGAAAATCTGCCTGAAGAAGAACGTAAGCCGGCCTGTGTACTTGCTTGCCCAACCAGTGCCCGTTTATTTGGTGATGTGCATGATTCGGAATCTGAAATTTCGGTAACTATTCGCGAACAAGGTGGTTACCAGCTTATGCCGGAATGGGGCACCAAACCGTCAAACCATTATTTACCACGACGTAAAACACGTAAACATATTCATGAAGATGAACTGGAACGTGCAGATAACCCATTGAATAAAGAACAACGTAAACCACACGGTCCGATTGATGCACCGACGTTGGATGATTCAACCAGTTGGTAAAATGAGTAATTAATAATTTACAAACGCCATAACCAAAAGTTATAACATTTGTAAGGCACAGATGACAACTGTCATACCCCCTGGTCAGGGAATGACAAGCAACGAATCAAACAGTTATTTTAATTCAAGCTGATAAGCAGCTTTAAAGAAACAGAGGAAACAACAATGCATCCGGCTTTTAGCGTGATATTTTTAACAACTTTAATCGGTGTTGGTCAGGGGTTATTTTTAGCACTGTTTACCGGCCAAAGTTATTCGGCCGTCAAGTTACTACCGGCAGCAACCAGTGTCGAGTTTTACAGCATTGGCGGTGTAATTGCTTTACTGTTTTTAGTCGCGGGACTGATTGCGTCGTTCTTCCATCTTGGTCACCCGGAACGTGCCTGGCGCGCGGCCGCAATGTGGCGAACATCATGGCTATCACGTGAAGTCATTGCCCTGCCAACCGTTATGGGTTTGTTACTTATTTATACCGCAATGCACTACTTTGGCTGGGACAAAGTTTTATTTACCAGTCAGGCCGGTGCCGAATTATCGGTTTCTTTGATCGTGGGTATACTGGGGATGCTGGCGACTTTTACATTGTTTTTATGCACCGGCATGATTTACGCCTGCTTGAAGTTTTTACAGGAATGGCACTCTCCTCTCACTGTTATTAACTACACATTGCTGGGAACAGCATCCGGTTTTGTTCTGGCAACGGCTTTTGCCACTTATACTGCACCGGGGTTGCTTAAATTTTTTGGTATCTGGGCCATCATTATTACCCTTACTGCATTGATTACCCGTTCAGCTTCGCTGTTACGCAACCGGCATATCAAATACAAATCATCACCACAAACAGCAATTGGTGTACGTCACACAAAAGTCAAACAAATTGCAATGGGGATGATGGGCGGCTCAGTCAATACGCGTGATTTTAACCACCATATGTCAGCATTATTCTTTAAATCCATTAAATGGGTTTTCCTGATACTGGTTTTTATTGTTCCCAGTATTTTAATCTGGGCAGGTATTGAAGAAGCCAATCGCACCCTGTTATTCAGCGCATTTATCGTTCAGTATATTGGTCTGATTGCTGAACGCTGGTTTTTCTTTGCACAGGCAAACCACCCGCAAAATATTTATTACCAGACAGTTTAAGTTCATTGCGTAAAATAATAAAAAAGCCTGTTTATATGACAGGCTTTTTTGTATTAAACCAAATGAATATGATACTGTCTGCTATTATACAACCAGCAACTTAAAATCCAGGTATCCAATGAAATTTATACAAAGTTTTTTTATTCTTTTTGTTACCATTTATAGTACTCATGCCACCGCAAAATCTTACCCAGAGGTAAATGTTGACTTAAAAGCGGTTAAAGTATCAGCACATGTTTATTTTGTGCAGGGCAAAGCTGGAATTGCAACTGATAATGCCGGCTTTATATCCAATGCCGGTTTTATTGTTACCGACAAAGGTGTTGTGGTATTTGACACACTTGGCACACCTTCACTTGCTGTGAAAATGCTTGCAGAAATTCGCAAGGTTACTCAACAACCCGTTCGTTATGTCATTATGAGCCACTACCATGCCGATCACCTTTATGGCCTACAAGTCTTTAAAGATCTTGGTGCTAAAGTCATTGCACCTCAAGGTGCGAAAGTCTACCTGGCATCCAATGTTGCCGATAATCTGTTAGCCACTCGACGTATCGAACTGGCACCATGGGTAAACAAATCCACTCACCTGGTTCCTGCCGATCAATACATTGACTCTGAATATAAATTCAGCTTGGGCGACATTCAGTTCAAACTGACACCGCTGGGAAATGCTCATTCAGAAGGTGACTTAACGTTATTGGTTGAACCGGATAATGTATTGTTCTCGGGTGATTTGATCTTTGAAGGACGTATTCCTTTTGTTGGTCAGGCTAATATTTTCAACTGGCTTAAAGCACTTGATACTATGCGACACGTTAATGTAGCAGCGGTGCTACCAGGACATGGCCCTCTGGCCAAAGACCCCAATGCTCTGATTAATATGACTTATAATTATTTATCATTACTTAAAAATTCCATGCAAGCTGCTGTAAAAAACTGGATACCGTTTGCAAAAGCCTATGAAAAAGTTGATTGGGAAGATTATATG
>JALXDW010000409.1 GCA_027070385.1 Chromatiales bacterium | reverse complement strand
TATCAGCACCAATCCGTTTCATTTCATGGTCAATGGCACGGGCAACAATGTCGCGAGGTGCCAGTTCCGCGCGTTTATCGAATTTATGCATAAAACGGCTACCATCGGGTAGTCGTAATTTTGCACCTTCACCACGAAGTGCTTCGGTAATCAAAAAAGATTTAGCCTCGGGATGGTATAAACAGGTTGGGTGGAACTGGTTAAATTCCATATTGGCAACCCGGCAACCGGCTCGCCAGGCCATGGCAATACCATCACCTGTTGCTGTATCCGGGTTGGAAGTATAAAGATAAACCTTGCTGGCTCCACCATTAGCCAGAATAACAAACTTGGCATGGAAGACATTGACTTTCGAATTGTCCCGATCAAGTACATAGGCACCCAAACATCGGTTATGTTCATGTTTTTCGTCCAGCGATTGCGATTTAATTTTCTCTTGAGTGATTAAATCTACAGCGATATGGTTTTCAAAAATCGTAATATTATTATGTTGTCGCGCCATTGCAGCAAGTGAGGTTTCAACTGCTCGTCCGGTTGCATCAGTGGCATGAATCACCCGTCGATGGCTGTGTCCGCCTTCACGGGTCAAGTGATAAGCATCGGTGTTGGTACCGGCTTCATTGCGGGTAAATTTAATTCCTTGATCGATTAACCAATGGATATTTTCCTTACCATGGCGAACAGTAAAATCCACAATATCCGGGTTTGACAAGCCTGCTCCGGCAATTAAAGTATCTTCCACATGGGACTCAATCGAATCGTCCCGATCGAGTACCGCTGCAATCCCGCCTTGGGCATATAAAGTACAGCTCTCAGTTAAATTTCCCTTTGTAATCAAATGGATATGGTGACTATCAGCAAGCCTTAGAGCCGCACTCAACCCCGCTGCACCGCCCCCAATAACCAGCACATCGGCCTTATGGTGTATGTGCTGCTGCAAGGGTGAGGAGAGCAATGATTTCATGATATTTTTAATGTCCATAGGCTAATCATCGCGCTTTCTTTGCTCACTGACAACTGATTAAAATGGATAGTTAGGTGGTATTTGTAATAGAATGCCAAGATACTGAGTTTATTAGAAAATAAAGATGATTTATAAACTGAACAAGCGAACTTTAGGCAACAATGCCGGTCACATAAACAGACGACTGATTACCCTTAGTCATGTTGAATTGGAGAGTAATTAGATGTCTGATAAGGCCGCTGATCAACAACTTGTTGAACGGGTGCAAAAAGGTGATAAGCGAGCTTTTGATTTGTTGGTGGTTAAATACCAGCAGCGCATTATGAACGTGATTTCACGTTTTGTGAATGATTTTGCCGAGGTGCAAGATTTGGCACAGGAAACTTTTATCAAAGCTTACCGGGCGCTACCCAATTTTAGAGGTGACAGTGCATTTTATACCTGGCTTTATCGAATCGGTATTAATACAGCCAAGAATCATCTGGTCGCAAGAAGTCGTCGTCCACCCAGTGGCGATGTGGATGCAACCGAAGCAGAATATTACGAAGGTGAATCTTCGTTAAAAGATCAGGCAACACCGGAACGCATTGCATTAACCGATGAAATAGGCAAAGTTGTATTTGATGCAATTGAACAATTACCGGAAGATTTAAAAATGGCCATTACTTTGCGTGAACTGGAAGGACTCAGTTATGAAGAAATTGCAGAAGCAATGGAATGTCCTATCGGCACAGTACGTTCGCGAATTTTCCGTGCCAGGGAAGCGATTGACATGAAACTTAAACCTTTAATGGATGAGGCCGATAGTTAATCAATATGAATTTTAGTAACCGTGAAACGTGACAGCAGTTAAACGTGAGAGAAGCAAAATGAATGATTCAATACAAGATAAAGTGAATGAGCGGGTTTCGTCATTTTTGGATGGTGAACAAAAGCTTGATAATACCTTGATGGACTCTTTGCTAAACAATGAAGAAACGAAGGCAAAGTGGGCGCGGTATAATCTTGTGAGCGATATCATCAATGATCGAGCCAAATACAAGGTGGATAACAGTTGGTTTAGTGAGTTAAACCGGAAGCTGGAAAATGAGCCTGTGATTCTTGCACCCAAAGTCAGTCGTACCTTCAGGCAAAAAGTAATCAAGCAAGTGAGCGGGTTTGCAGTCGCAGCAACAGTTGCGATGGTGGCCATTTTAAGTGTGCAGCAAACCCAGGTAGCAGAAAAAGATTCGGCGACTCAAATTGCACAGCGTGCTTTAACGTCCAGTGAAATAAAACCTGTTTCCCTACGTTTAAACAAGGCTGCTGAGTCAAAACTAAGTGGTTATCTTGTAAACCATTATGAATATTCTATTACGGGCAAAATGCAAGGCGTGATGCCTTATATGCGGATTGTGAGTGTGACACCAGCAGAACGAATTGTGCATGAAAAATAAGTTTTTAATTTTTATTACAAGTTTGTTATTTTCGCTTGCCACTTTTACAGTGGTCGAAGCGAGTGACAAACACCCGGCAAATAATAAACAAGTTGAATTCTGGTTAGCCAAAATGCACCGGGCTGCACATACGGTCAATTACCAGGGTGTGTTTGTTTACGGTGAACAAAATAATTTAAGTTCGATGAAAATTGTACACAGCACAAACGGTGCAAGTGAACGTGAGCGGCTATTGTCACTGGATGGTACCGGGCGTGAAGTACTCCGTACTAAAAATTCAGTCACCTGTATTTTGCCTGACAGTAAGTCAGTGATGGTCGAAAAGAACAGACCCAGTTCAAAATTCCCACCCGCTTTTCCTGTGAAAATTGATGCGCTGTCCAGGAACTACCATTTTTATTTGTCAGGAAAAGAAATGGTAGCCGGGCAGGTAGCACAGAAAATCATGATCAAACCAAAAGATAAATACCGTTATGGTCATGCATTATGGATTGACGAAAAATCCGGTTTATTGCTTAAAACCCATTTAATGGATGAGTCCGGGCGGGCGGTTGAACAATTTATGTTTACGCAAATTGATTACATGGACAAGGTGCCGGATAAATTATTAAAACCTTCAATCAGTGGTGAGAATTTTACCTGGTATGAATCGGATACCCCATCTAAAGAAGTGCAAAGTGAACCAAGCCGTTGGGGGGTCAGGCGTTTACCTGATGGTTTTAAAGCAGATATGAATCGCAAGCATGTTATGCCTCGTAGTGGGGTTTCCATGGAACAACTGATGTTTTCCGATGGTTTAACATCGGTCTCCGTCTTTATTGAAAAACATACAAATAAAGGTGACCAGATAATAGGTGACTCAAGAATGGGTGCAATTAATGCCTGTGGCCGGGTTATTGATAATAATCTGCATGTTACCGTTGTGGGTGAAGTGACGCATGCAGCGGTTAAAATGATATGTGATTCTGTTTATTTAAAATAAAAACTAATGATAGAACAAACAGCAAAAGTATTGCGAACTGAAAGCGGCAAAATTTTTGTCGAAGTTAATCCACAAAGCAGTTGTGGTTCCTGCTCAGCAAAGTCTGGTTGTGGTAAATCATTATTGGACAATGTTTTTAAAACAAAGCCTTTAAGTATTTCTGTTGATAATACTCTGGGGGCAAAGGTCGATGATGAAGTTGTTGTTGGTTTGAACGAGTCTGCATTATTGCAAGTTTCCTTTTATCTGTATTTGGTACCACTTCTGTCAATGTTATTTGCAGCGATTATGATGGTTTATCTGGTTCCTGAACAATATGCCGAAATCAGTTCCATTATTGCTGCCGTTGTTGGCTTGTTTGTTGGTAGTCGGTTTTCACGGGAAGCTTTGCATAAAAAGGAAAAAAAACAGAGCCGAGTATTTCAGCCGGTACTATTAAAAGTAATTCCCAATCTGTTTTCAACTAAAATGTGTTAAAGCCCCCTATTTACCTTTATCAAATATATAAACTAACTACAGGAGTTTTATTT
>JALXDW010000408.1 GCA_027070385.1 Chromatiales bacterium | reverse complement strand
GGCTATTGAGCAAGATAAAAAAAAGCATGTTGAAGATGATAATGATAACGCAGGTAAAGACTAATGGCGCGTAAACGCAGAGGCCGTGTTGTAAATGGTATCGTGTTGCTGGACAAACCATTGGGTATGTCGTCCAATGCCGCATTGCAAAAAGTGAAGCAAATCTTTAAGGCACAAAAAGCCGGACATACGGGTAGTCTCGACCCACTAGCAACCGGCTTGTTGCCGATTTGTCTGGGCGAGGCAACCAAGCTGACCAGCTATCTGCTGGACTCGGATAAAAAATATCAGGGTGTCGCCAAACTCGGGGTACGTACCAATACCGGTGACACCGAGGGTGATATTATGGAAACGCGCCCGGTACCGGTTTTGTCAGACGCGACCATTGAAAATGCTCTGGATTCGTTTCGTGGCGACATTGCACAAATCCCGCCGATGCATTCTGCGCTAAAACTTAATGGCAAGCCCTTATATGAACTGGCTCGTCAGGGCATAGAAGTTGAGCGTAAGCCGCGCAATGTCAGTATTTTCAAATTTGAAAAGTTGTCTTTTAACAAAGATGAGCTGGAAATTTTCGTGCATTGCTCAAAGGGCACCTATATTCGTACCCTGGTCGAAGATATGGGTGAAATTCTTGAATGCGGCGCGCATTTAAGTTCTTTACGACGGGTTGCGGCGGGGCCGTTTGAAATCAAACAAACCGTTACACTGGACAAACTTAGCGAACTTGCCGAAAAGGGTTTCGATGCGCTCGATCAATGCCTGTTACCTATGCACAGTGCCCTGGTTGATTGGCCAGAAATCAGTTTATCAGCCAATTCGGCCTATTTTGTGCGTCAGGGCCAGCCGGTACAGGTAGCAAAAGCGCCGAGTAATGGTTGGGTGCGGTTAATGGGTGAAAACCCGGACGATTTTATTGGTATTGGCCAAATTCTTGATGATGGTCGGGTTGCCCCAAAAAGGCTGGTAAATCTATAAATGATTGAAATCGGGAAGAAACAGGAAAAATCGACGAAATTAGTCGAATATTCTGCCTAAAATCCCCGATTTTACTTGTATCCGAAGGCTGCCCACAGGTACAATACGCGCCTTTAATTTTGTAACATTTTTTGTGTAATAACAGGAGTTTGTGATGTCCTTAGGCGCTGAAGAAAAGGCCAACATTGTTAGTAAATACGCTCGATCAGAGGGCGATACAGGGTCACCTGAAGTACAGGTTGCTTTATTATCAAACCGTATCAATGATTTATCGGATCATTTTAAAGAACATATCCATGACCATCACTCGCGTCAGGGTTTGTTACGTATGGTAAGCCAACGTCGTAAATTGCTGGACTATCTTAAAAACAAAGATATTCAACGTTACCGCGATTTAATTTCTTCTTTAGGTTTACGTAAGTAATTCTGCGAAGAACAGGCTGTTACCATTAAGGGCCCGATCAACAAATATAATAAAATGCCGGTAGAGGGCTACCGGCATTCCTACCGTAAGAATCTATAAAAATATTAACGAGGATACTCGATGACTCCTGTAAAACATGAATTTCAATATGGTGACCACACTTTAACGCTTGAAACGGGTGAAATTGCACGCCAGGCAACCGGTTCGGTTTTTATCAGCATGGGCGATACAAAGTTACTCGTGACGGCTGTAGTAGAGAAAACATCGGCACCTGGCAGAGACTTTTTTCCGTTAACCGTTAATTACACAGAAAAAACTTATTCAGTGGGTCGTATCCCGGGTGGTTTCCTCAAGCGTGAAGCACGTCCCAGTGAACACGAAACATTAACTTCACGTTTAATCGACCGTCCTATTCGTCCATTGTTTCCGGATGGTTTCACCAACGAAGCACAGGTTATTGCCACAGTTATGTCGCGTGACCCGGAAGTAGAACCCGACATTCTTGCCCTTATTGGTGCATCAGCCGCACTGACATTAACCGGCGCACCTTTTAATGGCCCGGTGGGTGCAGCACGTGTTGGTTATAAAGATGGTGAATATATTTTAAACCCGGCAACATCAGTTATTCCTGAATCGGATCTGGATCTGGTTGTTGCTGGTACGGATTCTGCGGTGTTAATGGTTGAATCAGAAGCCGACCTTTTATCAGAAGAAGTGATGTTGGGTGCGGTTACTTTTGGTCACGATGCATTCCAGCCCGTTATCGAAGGTATTAAAGAATTTGCAAAAATGGCGGGTACTGTTGCATGGGACTGGTCAGCAGAAGAAAAAGACCCGTCCGTAGCCGCTGCCGTTGCGGCTGAATGTGAAGCAGGCTTTAAAGCAGGCTACCAGATTAAAGAAAAGTTAAAGCGTTACGATGCTTTATCTGAAGTACGCAAAGCGGCCATCGAAAAACTTTGTGCGGACGATGCCATGAGCGAAGAAGATGTTCGCGATGCAATGGAATCACTCGAAAAACGTATTGTACGTAGCCAGATTTTAGACGGTAACCCGCGTATTGATGGTCGTGACACTCGTACAGTTCGTCCTATTACAGTTAAAACCGGTATTTTGCCTCGTGCACACGGTTCAGCATTATTTACTCGCGGTGAAACACAGGCGATTGTTGTTACTACTTTAGGCACAGAACGTGATTCACAAGTGATCGATGCACTCGAAGGTTCTTACCGTGAACCTTTTATGTTGCAGTATAACTTCCCTCCTTTCAGCGTTGGTGAAACAGGTCGTACCGGTTCACCGGGTCGTCGTGAAATTGGTCATGGTCGTTTAGCAAAACGTGGTGTATTAGCCATTATGCCTAAACAGGAAGACTTTCCTTATTCATTACGCGTGGTTTCTGAAATTACAGAATCAAACGGTTCCAGCTCAATGGCATCAGTTTGTGGTTCAAGCCTGTCGATGATGGACGCAGGTGTACCGGTTAAAGCACCGGTTGCCGGTATTGCCATGGGCTTGATTAAAGAAGGGGAGAAGTTTGCTATTTTGTCAGATATTTTAGGTGATGAAGATCATCTTGGTGATATGGATTTTAAAGTGGCCGGTAGCAAAGACGGTATTACTGCCTTACAAATGGACATTAAAATCGAAGGTATTACCAAAGAAATCATGGAAATTGCACTGGAGCAGGCAAAAGAAGGCCGTTTATTTATTTTAGGTGAAATGAATAAAGTTATTTCAGAACCACGTACCGAAATGTCTGAACATGCACCACGTTATGTCACCTTTAAAATCAACCCGGATAAAATCCGTGATGTTATCGGCAAGGGTGGTGCAACCATTCGTTCTATTACTGAACAAACCGGCACTAGCGTTGATATTACCGATGACGGTGTTGTAAAAATTGCTTCATCAGATGGTGTTGCTGCAGAAGAAGCGAAGAAAATGGTTGAGCAAATCACTGCCGAAGTTGAAGTGGGTAAAATTTACGAAGGTAAAGTTGCCAAGCTTATGGACTTTGGTGCCTTTGTTACTATTTTACCGGGCAAAGACGGTCTGGTTCACGTATCACAAATCAGCGAAGAACGTGTTGAGAAAGTCAGCGATGAACTTACTGAAGGTGAAATGGTAAAAGTGAAAGTGCTTGAAATTGATAAACAAGGTCGAATTCGTTTAAGTATGAAGGCTGTTGTTGCTGAAGCTTAAATTTCCAATTTCTGCCATATAAAAAAAGCCCGCTCTGCGGGCTTTTTTTATATCTGTCAAACAGAAATGACATTGATAAAATATTCTATTTGTATAGAATGTAAAGTGTTTACAATGGTTGTCCCTTGAAGTGCTGTTTATACTAGAAGTCAGGTTATATTGTTAATGCAAAAAATAATCCTTATTGCAGTATTTTCCTTTTTATCAAATTCCCTTATCGCTCAGGTCGACGACGATTTTTTCTCTGAAAAGCCTAATAATCTTAACCCGGATATGGCACTTGAAAAAGTTAAACGTGCTCAGCTT
>JALXDW010000407.1 GCA_027070385.1 Chromatiales bacterium | reverse complement strand
GCGTTATTGTTTCCCAGTTACATCGTTCTCCTGGTGTGTTCTTTGATCATGATAAAGGTAAAACGCACTCTTCAGGAAAACTCCTTTTTAATGCACGGGTCATTCCTTACCGTGGTTCATGGCTGGATTTTGAGTTTGATCCGAAAGACAGTGTTTATTGCCGTATTGACCGCCGTCGTAAATTACCGGCTACCATTCTGTTAAAAGCGTTGGGTTATAACAACGAAGAAATTCTTGAAATGTTTTTTGAAACCACCACCTTTAATTTTAATAAAGATGGCGTTTCAATGGCTCTGATCCCCGAGCGTTTACGTGGTGAAGTCGCTACTTTTGACTACAAGGTAAAAAACAAGGTTATTGTAGAAGAAGGCCGGAAAATAACGCCTCGTCATATCCGTGAATTTGATAAATTGGGCGCCAAAACATTACAGGTGCCGGATGAATATCTGCTGGATAAAGTGCTGGCACGTGACATCATTGATGAAAGCACCGGTGAGTTGATCGCGGCTGCGAACACCGCATTGACTGAAGAGTTAATTGAGCAGTTAAAAGCAGCCAACCTCAAGTCGATTGATTGTATCTATACCAATGACATTGATCAGGGGCCGTTCATTTCAACAACCCTGGCGATTGATATCACGACAACTCAACTCGAAGCCCAGGTTGAGATTTACCGTATGATGCGCCCAGGTGAGCCACCGACAAAAGATGCAGCGGAAAATCTGTTTAATAATTTATTCTTTACTCCTGAACGTTATGATTTGTCGGCTGTTGGGCGAATGAAATTTAATCGACGTATTGGCCGAAAAGAAACTGAAGGTGAAGGTACATTATCCAAAGAAGATATTGTTGCGGTTCTTAAAACCTTGATCGATATTCGAAATGGTCGTGGTGTGGTGGATGATATCGATCATCTTGGTAACCGGCGTATCCGTTCGGTCGGTGAAATGGCTGAAAATCAGTTTCGAGTAGGCTTGGTGCGTGTTGAACGTGCAGTTCGTGAACGTTTGAGCATGGCTGAAGCAGATAATTTGATGCCCCAGGAAATGATTAATGCCAAGCCGGTTTCGGCTGCGGTGAAAGAATTTTTTGGTTCAAGCCAATTATCACAGTTTATGGATCAAAATAACCCACTTTCAGAAGTCACACATAAACGCCGTATTTCTGCGTTAGGGCCGGGTGGTTTAACCCGTGAACGTGCCGGTTTTGAAGTCCGAGACGTACACCCGACGCATTATGGCCGTGTTTGCCCGATTGAAACGCCTGAGGGGCCCAACATTGGTTTGATTAACTCTCTGTCAGTGTATGCGCGCACCAACTCTTATGGTTTCCTCGAAACACCTTACCGTATCGTTAAAAAAGGCAAGGTAACCGATGAAATTGAATACCTGACTGCGATTGATGAAAGCGAATACACTATCGCGCAAGCCAATGCCGAGATAGACAGTCGTGGCCGTTTTACGGATGATATGGTTTCCTGTCGTCACCTGAATGAATTTACAATGGCACCGGCTGAAGATATTCAGTATATGGATGTGTCACCCAAACAGATCGTTTCGGTTGCCGCAGCATTGATTCCATTCCTTGAACACGACGATGCTAACCGTGCCTTAATGGGGTCAAACATGCAACGTCAGGCAGTGCCAACGCTGATTGCACAAAAACCCTTGGTGGGAACAGGCATTGAACGCAGTGTGGCAGTGGATTCCGGTGTTGCTGTTGTGGCCAAACGTGGTGGTCGTATCGACTCTGTCGATGCATCACGTATCGTTGTTGTTGCGAATGATGATGAAGCAGTAACCGGTGAATCAGGTGTGGATATCTACAACCTGACCAAATACACGCGTTCCAACCAGAATACCTGCATTAACCAGCGTCCGTTGGTGAAAGTCGGGGATATTGTTGCTCGTGGTGACGTGATGGCCGATGGCCCCTCAACAGACATGGGTGAGCTCGCACTTGGGCAAAATATGTTGATCGCCTTTATGCCCTGGAATGGTTATAACTTTGAAGATTCGATTCTTGTTTCTGAACGTGTTGTTCAGGAAGATCGTTACACAACCATTCACATTGAAGAACTGACTTGTGTTGCACGTGATACCAAACTGGGTTCCGAGGAAATCACAGGTGATATTCCAAATGTGGGCGAATCGGCATTATCGAAACTCGATGAAGCGGGTATTGTGTACATTGGTGCAGAAGTAAAATCGGGCGATATTTTAGTGGGTAAGGTAACACCTAAAGGTGAAACCCAGTTAACACCAGAAGAAAAACTTCTGCGAGCCATCTTTGGTGAAAAAGCATCCGACGTAAAAGATACCTCCTTACGTGTTAAATCCGGTGTTACCGGTACCGTTTTGGACGTTCAAGTTTTCACCCGGGATGGTCTGGAAAAAGACTCGCGTGCAAAAGCTATTGAAGAGTCTGAACTGGCCCGAATCAAGAAAGATTTGGCTGACCAGATGCGTATTATGGAAAATGACCTTTACCAACGTGTTGAAAGCATGTTGCTGGGTAAAATGGTGGATGGTGGTCCAAACCAGCTCAAGAGTGGTTCAAAAATCACCGCTGCCTATTTGGAAGAAGTTCCTCGCGATAAATGGTTTGAAATTCGTCTGCGTAATGACGAAGCCAATGCTCAACTTGAAGCGGTTGCTGAACAGCTCAAACAAATGCATGCTGATTTTGATGAAAAATACGAAGAGAAAAAATCAAAATTAACCACCGGTGATGATTTGGCACCCGGTGTGTTGAAAATGGTTAAAGTTTACCTTGCGGTAAAACGTCGTATTCAACCGGGCGATAAAATGGCAGGGCGCCATGGTAACAAGGGTGTTATCTCCATGATTGTGCCTGTAGAAGACATGCCACATACTCCGGAAGGTGAACCTGTGGACATTGTATTGAATCCACTCGGTGTACCGTCTCGTATGAATATTGGTCAGGTGCTTGAAACCCATCTGGGTTGGGCTGCTCGCGGTTTAGGTAAAAAGATCAATAAAATGATCGACGATGAACAACAAAAAGTATCGGATATTCGTAAATTCCTTGATGAAATTTACAATAAAACCGAAGGTGAGAAGGCCGATCTGAAATCATTCACTGATGAAGAAATCATGGAACTGGCACATAATTTATGTGACGGTGTGCCGATTGCCACACCAGTATTCGATGGTATTAAAGAGTCCGAACTGAAACAATTACTCGAGTTGGCCGACTTGCCAGCATCCGGTCAGACCAAACTCATTGATGGCCGTACTGGTGAAGAGTTTGAACGTGCCGTCACCGTTGGTTACATGTATATGCTGAAATTGAACCATCTGGTTGATGACAAAATGCATGCGCGTTCAACCGGTCCATACAGTCTGGTGACACAACAACCGTTAGGTGGTAAAGCACAGTTCGGTGGTCAGCGTTTTGGTGAGATGGAAGTCTGGGCACTGGAAGCATACGGTGCTGCTTATACCTTACAGGAAATGTTAACGGTGAAATCGGATGACGTGAATGGTCGAACCAAAATGTATAAAAACATTGTGGATGGTAACCATCAAATGGAAGCCGGTATGCCGGAATCCTTTAACGTATTGTTGAAAGAAATTCGGTCTCTGTGTATCGATATCGAACTGGAAGAAACCAAATAAAGTTTATACCTAAGTAGGCCAGAGTCCGGAGTGAAACCCGGCTCCGGAATAGCGGGTTTATTTAAGGAGACAGTTAAGTAAAGCCGACCTATTATTTAGCAGGAGTGACAACGTGAAAGATCTACTTAAGATCCTAAAACAGCAAGGGCAAAACGATGATTTTGATGCCATTCGAATTGGTCTGGCATCACCACAAAAGATTCGTTCGTGGTCGTATGGCGAAGTAAAAAAACCTGAAACAATTAACTATCGTACTTTCAAACCGGAACGTGA
>JALXDW010000406.1 GCA_027070385.1 Chromatiales bacterium | reverse complement strand
ATGGACAAGAATGGCACGCTCACCACCCCCCGGGCGTTCAAACAACCGTGTCGCCTCCTAAACCAGCGAACCGTTTCAGGGGTATTCGAAAACAATAAAAATCCATATTCAAGTTAAATATTACCCTTAGATACAGCAGCAGCAGCAGCACCATTTTCATCTGACATGGGTAATTTAACGCTGCGTGACGGCACAACCGTAGAAATGGCATGTTTATACACCATCTGGCTTACCGTATTTTTGAGTAAAACCACAAAATTATCAAATGATTCAATTTGCCCCTGCAATTTAATTCCATTTACCAAAAATATAGATACAGGTATACGATCTTTACGAAGGGCATTTAAAAAAGGATCTTGTAATGATTGACCTTTGCTCATCGTGAGTTCTCCTTGTTGTTATTCTTATTTTGCATACGATTCAGCAAGTATAAGACAGTGTGTGTATAAAAACGCTGGATAATTTTATCTCTGGCCTGATTTCCATGCAAAAACACTCAAATCAAAGCAATGACCCAGGTAACTAAAATAATAGTAGCACAAGCCCTCGAAAATTAAACAAGGGTTAATTCTAAAACAGTCTATCTGTTAAATAGGGATATGATTTAATGATTTCAAGGCCAATTGCTTAATATCTTGTGGCCGAGATGCCATCTCGCCACTATCAAGCCAAAGGGCATCTTTTTCACTTCGTAGCCAGGTTAATTGTCTTTTGGCAAGCTGTCGAGTCACCACTATGCCACGCTCAACCATGCTGTCATAGTCACGCTGGCCATCAAGGTATTCCCAAACCTGCCGGTAACCCACTGCACGGATGGAGGGCATATCAATATTCAAATCCCCTCTATTATACAAGGTTTTAACTTCGTCGATAAAACCGGCAGCCAACATTTGATGAAAACGCCGCTCAATGCGCTGATGCAAAATGGCTCGTTCCTCCGGGCTTATAATTAATCGGGTTACCTTGTAAGCCAGTTTGTTTTTTACTGCATTTTTTTTCTGTAAAACAGAAAGTGGTTCACCACTGATTTCACAAACTTCCAACGCACGTTGTATTCGTTGAGGATCATTCGGGTGTATTCTGGCAGCGGCCACCGGATCCAGCTGTTTTAATTTATCGTGCATCGCGGGCCAACCAATATCAGCGGCTTGTGCTTCAAGCTGTCGACGGATGCCTTCATCGGCCGCAGGCAATTCTGACAAACCATTGAGTAATGCCCGAAAATACAACATGGTACCACCAACCAGTAAAGGTATTTTTCCTTGTGCGGTAATTTCAGCCATTGCATCCAGCGCATCACGACGAAATTCAGCAACAGAATATGCCTGGGCTGGGTCCAGAAAATTAATGAGGCGATGTGGAGCGATGGCTAACGTATCAGCATCCGGCTTTGCCGAGCCAATGTTCATGTCTTTGTAAATCAGAACCGAATCAACACTGATGATTTCAACCGGCAAATGCTGAGCCAGATAAACAGCAATATCCGTTTTACCCGATGCTGTTGGTCCCATTAAACAAATGGCAGGTGGAAGCTCAGTTGTCGTGTTACTTCTAACGTTCTTTATCATTTCAATCATCCGGCCATTGTGTTGATACATTCGCCTGAAACAATTTATTCACCTCGGTAATACTCAGAATACGCCAGAGTTTATTTTTATACGGTAACTCAGAACATAATTCAGAAAATACTGTTTCAATTTCCAACAAGGTTTGTTGCCAGTCAGATTGTGTTTTGTTTTCTATGTTTTTATCCAGTTCAATAAAGCGACTGAGTAGCTGAATTAATTCCTTACTTGTGATTGATTTTTCGAACTTTAAACTGGTAAGTAATTGTGAAACCAACTGTTCATACTGACAGCCCTGCAATACGCTGGGCGCAGCACGCAATAATACAGTGGTTTTTGTCTGTAAACTCAAATCAAAACCTAATGACAGAACAACGTCCTGATATTGCTCCAATGTATCGCAAAGCTGTTCATCCAGTTCAATACCGAGAGGAAATACAAAGGGCTTCGTCTCTATTTTATTTTTTCTGAATTGTTGTAACCATTGTTGTTCAAGTTGATGTTGCGCTACACGTAAAAGATGAATAATAACCATTCCTTGTTGAGACTGGCTGATTAAATAAAACGGTTTACAAAAACCAACAGCATGACCAAACAAGCTGCATTTGGATGATGTAGCGGGTGATATTATCGGCCGTGTTGATTGTACAACCGGCTCTGAATTTAAAGCAGAGCCACAAGTACCGGATAATGAAGCCATTTCCGGTAAAGAGGTGTAATCGGGTGAGGTTTCAGCAATATGCTCGGTTAACGGTTGTTCTGCTTTACCAAAAACAAACCCATCCTCCATCAATGCAGGTGCGGCAGCGGTTTTATCGACAGCATCTTGTATAACATGATTAATAAAATCATGAACCAATCGCATTTGTCGGAAACGCACTTCATGTTTTGTCGGGTGCACATTAACATCAACTTGTTGCGGGTCAAGTTGTAAATCAAGAATATAGGCTGGGAAACGTCCCGGTGGTAATAATGCCTGATAAACCTGCCGCACCGCATGACTGATGACTTTGTCTTTAACGATACGACCATTAACATAAAAATATTGCATGTCTGTCTGGCCACGCGAATAGTTTTTATCACTTAACCAGCCGGTCATACTTAATTGTGAGGCCTGATATGAAACCTGCAATGCCTGTTGAATAAATTTTTTATCCAGTAGTTTTGCAATCCGCTGGTGTTTTAAATCCGTTGTTAATCCCGCAGGTAAACGATAAACCACCCGCTGATTATGTTTTAAAACTATTTCAATATCAAAACGACTCAACGCAATGCGTTTAACCACATCTTCAATGTGGCGGAACTCGGTACGTTCACTGCGTAAAAATTTTCGCCTGGCCATGGTGTTATAAAAAATATCACGTACCTGAATGCTGGTGCCAATGGGATGAGAAGCCGGGGTTAAGCCGTTGGTATTTTCATTCGACCATGTCCATGCCATTTCCTGGGACTCGCTACATGAGGTAATTTCAAAACGACTGATGGATACAATACTGGCCAGGGCTTCACCGCGAAAGCCCATGCTTTTAATCGCTGTCAGATCATCAAAGTCTGTTATTTTACTGGTACAGTGTGCCTGTACAGCAAGCGGTAATTCCTTTTTCGGAATGCCGTAACCATTGTCACGTATCGCAATCAGCTGCAAGCCTCCCTTCTGAATATCAATTTCAATGATTGATGCCCCAGCGTCAAGAGCATTCTCGAGCAGTTCTTTCACAATCGAAGCGGGACGTTCCACCACTTCACCCGCTGCAATCTGATTAGCAAGTTGAGTTGAAAGTTGCCGAATGGGTGTGCGAGTTATTTCGTTTGATAGCATAAAAGCAGCTTATCATATCCACAATGATTAACTGAACCACCCAAGAGGAAGTCGGTAAAAAGCGAGAGCCAATAACCAGCGACTGGTGTTAGCTATCAGACTTATGTTGAGGTGATTTTAGCTGAAACAAGACAACAGATCCTAGCTGCTGTAAGGAATGCGTAAAACCGAGCCAACGCGAATACGATCAGAGGCAAGCTTGTTCACACTGCGTATCATTGCAACACTGACACGATAGCGACTGGCAATGGCGGATAAGGTTTCACCTCTGGCAACGCGATGTCGGGTCGCTTGCTGTTTAGTATTGTTAAGTGCCAGTAAACTTCCGGGTGGTGGATTTGCATGAAAATAACTGCGCACCCCTTTTAAGATAGCCGCAGCGATACGTTGCTGGTGTCGATGACTATGCAGCTTTCGCTCTTCTGCCGGATTAGATATAAAAGCGGTTTCGACCAAAATGGATGGAATATCCGGTGCTTTCAATACTCTAAAACCGGCTTGTTCAACACGTTTTTTATGCAAGTGAGCCACTT
>JALXDW010000405.1 GCA_027070385.1 Chromatiales bacterium | reverse complement strand
CAGTCATAAAGTCGATGGTTTCAACCGCGCGTAGCGAAACAACGTATTGATAACGTCGGCCGTCACCGGTTACGCCAACGGACTTCACCGGCAAGAACACGGTAAAGGCCTGACTGACTTTTTCGTACAGGTCGTTGGCACGCAGTTCTTCGATAAAAATATTATCTGCCAGACGTAAAATATCGGCATATTCTTTTTTGACTTCACCCAGTATACGCACACCTAAGCCCGGCCCCGGGAAGGGATGACGATACACCATGTCGTATGGCAAACCGAGTTCAACACCCAGCTTGCGCACTTCGTCTTTAAACAGTTCACGCAAGGGTTCGCAAAGTTTTAACTGCATGTAATCCGGTAAACCACCCACGTTATGGTGTGACTTGATTAAATGTGCCTTGCCTGTTTTTGCGCCGGCCGATTCAATCACGTCCGGGTAGATGGTGCCCTGTGCCAGCCACTTGGCATTCGATAATTTTTTGGATTCTTCTTCGAAGATATCAACGAACAGGTTACCAATAATTTTGCGTTTCTTTTCCGGGTCGGCTTCGCCTTTTAAGGCATCGAGGAAACGTTGCTCGGCATCAACACGAATCACTTTGACACCCATATGTTCGGCAAAGGTTGCCATGACCTGATCACCTTCGTGTAAACGCAGTAAACCATTATCGACGAACACGCAGGTAAGTTGTTTACCAATGGCTTTATGTAACAAGGCAGCCACAACGGATGAATCGACCCCGCCGGATAAGCCCAGTACCACTTCGTCACTCCCCACTTGCTTGCGAACGGTTTCGATACTGTCGGCAACAATATTGTCGGCGGTCCAAAGGTTTGCGCAACCACAAATGTCGTGAACAAAACGGCTGATAATACGCTCACCCTGGTGGGTATGGGTAACTTCAGGGTGAAACTGTAAACCATAAAAACGTCGTGACTCGTCGGCCATGCCAGCGATGGGTGCGCTGTCGGTTGAGGCCATTAAAACAAAACCTTCCGGCATTTCTACCACCTTGTCACCGTGGCTCATCCAGACGTCAAGCAGGCCATAACCTTCGGGACTTTGGTGGTCTTCAATATCTTTTAATAATTCGGTATGGCCTCGCGCACGCACTTGCGCATAACCGTATTCGTGGTGACTGGCCGACTCGACCTTACCACCGAGCTGCGCTGCCATGGTTTGCATGCCATAACAAATACCCAGTACCGGTACGCCCATTTTAAACACGCATTCGGCAGCACGCGGTGACTCGTCACCATCGGTAACGGTTTCCGGCCCACCAGAAAGAATAATGCCTTTGGGGTTAAAGTCGGTAATGGCCGACTCTTCGATATCGTAGGGGTAAATTTCGCTGTAAACGCCTGCTTCACGCACACGGCGTGCTATCAACTGAGTATATTGAGAACCAAAATCAAGAATTAAAATACGATCCGCATGGATGTTCGACGTTGTCGTCACAATATTATCCTAATGTAGGGGGAAGTTAGATGCGATAATTAGGCGCTTCTTTGGTAATCGACACATCATGCACATGGCTTTCAGCCATACCTGCATTGGTCACTTTGACAAACTGTGGTTTAGTCCGCATATCGTCAATCGAGGCACAACCGGTGTAACCCATGCTGGCTCGAATACCACCGGTTAACTGATTAATAACCGGTGATAATGCCCCCTTATAAGGAACACGTCCCTCAATACCTTCCGGTACCAGTTTTTCAGCTTCGCTGCCTTCCTGAAAATAACGATCACTGGAACCAGACTGCTGTGTCATCGCGCCTAATGAACCCATTCCACGGTACGACTTATAAGATCGCCCCTGAAACAGTTCGACTTCACCCGGTGCTTCTTCTGTTCCGGCAAACATGCTGCCCAACATAACCGCATGTGCGCCAGCAACCAAAGCCTTGCAAATATCACCAGAATAGCGAATCCCTCCATCGGCTATCAACGGAATACCTTTGTCTTTCAACGCTTCTGCAACGTTTGCAATAGCGGAAATTTGGGGGACACCCACACCTGAAACAATGCGAGTGGTACAGATTGAACCTGGGCCAATCCCTACTTTAACAGCATCTGCACCGGCTTTGGCCAGCGCAAGTGCCGCATTGGCTGTGGCAATATTGCCGCCTATCACCTGCACATCTGGAAAGTGCTTTTTAACCCATTGCACCCGATCCAGCACCCCTTGTGAATGACCATGTGCCGTATCCACCACAATCACATCCACGCCGGCCTGAACCAAACCTTCAACCCGTTCATCGGTGCCATCACCCACACCCACAGCCGCGCCAACACGCAGTTGAGCCTGTTCATCTTTGCAGGCATTGGGGTTTTCAGTGGCTTTCTGGATATCTTTAACCGTAATCAGGCCGCGTAGCTTAAAGTCATCATTGACCACCAATACTTTTTCAATACGGTGTTCATGTAACAAGCGTTGAACTTCCTCTTTACTGGCACCTTCTTTTACTGTTACCAGCCTGTCTTTACGGGTCATGATATTAGCAACCGGGTCATCAAAGCGGGTTTCAAAACGCATATCGCGACTGGTAACAATCCCCACCAGATCTTCCCCGTCGACCACCGGCACACCTGAAATATTCTTTTGCTGGGTTAAAGATAAGACTTCTCTAATACTGGTAGTCGGTGAAACAGTGAACGGATCTTTAATGACACCGCTTTCAAACTTCTTTACCTTACGAATTTCATTTGCCTGCTCTGTTGCCGTCATATTTTTATGCACAATCCCAATACCACCTTCCTGGGCAATGGCAATGGCCAGTCGTGCTTCAGTTACGGTGTCCATCGCTGCTGCCATCAAGGGGATGTTCAACGAAATAGTACGGGTTAATTGCGTCTTTAATGAAACATCACGCGGCAGTACAGTCGAGTGAGCGGGGAGTAATAAAACATCATCAAAAGTGAGGGCATCTTCAGCTATTCGCAGCATAATTTGGGGTTCCTTAGATGTTCCAGGGCTGGGTAAAACCGTGAATTATAAAGAATTTTCACTCTTTAGCCAATATAGAGACTCAATATAAATGCAAATTCAGCAAATAATCTAGAAAGATTCCCCAATCAACTATTGCCATTCAGTATATAACCACGCATAATCAAAACAAGTCCGGGTTTACCACCCCCGAATTTATTATATTTCAATTCGTATCTAACAGATTGAAAATACACAAAAAAATAGTAAAACAACAATAGAATTTTGACGACTTTGGAGGATTAAATGAGAAAGTTAATGATAACCCTAGTGGCGGCTATTGCCCTAACACTCACTGCATGTGCAGGTTCCGGCCCTAAACATACTGCTAATGATGCAAAAGGCGCTATTGCAGCGGCTGAACATCAAACAAAACGCGCTGCGAAGAAATTCTATGAATGGCGTGATACCAGAAAAATTATCAAAAAAGCAAAAAAAGCACTGAAAGCAAAAGACTATGATAAAGCGGTTAAGCTTGCCAATAAAGCAAAGTACCAAAGTACAATGGCTTTACAGCAATACCAGGAACAAAAAAATGCAACCGGTCCACGTATGAACTAACCGCATTAAAAAAATAAAAAAAGCCGAGTCTTTACTCGGCTTTTTTTTGCCCAAAATTTTTATAACAATATATACTATCAGACATGAACAGCCCGTTATCCCCCAGCACACCTCAGCGTGATATCTATAATGTTACACGCCTGAATCGAGAAGTCCGCACCATCCTTGAAAGCGGTTTCCCGCTTATCTGGCTCGAAGCTGAACTCTCTAATCTGGCCTGCCCTGCTTCCGGTCACTGGTACTTTTCATTAAAAGATGATCATGCTCAGGTTCGCTGTGCCATGTTCAGAACACGCAACCGATTACTTCGATTTGTACCACGCAACGGTATGCAGGTTATTGCCCGTGCCAAAGTTGGACTTTATGAACCACGAGGTGAATTTCAA
>JALXDW010000404.1 GCA_027070385.1 Chromatiales bacterium | reverse complement strand
CTTTTTACCATTGAGTTCGGCTGACGGTAGCGTCGATCATATTGGTATTATTGTGTATGACGTGACAGATGTGGCAGTAGGACGGTTTGCACTTGAGAAGGCATATCAGGAAATTAAAAGGCTCAGGAAGTCAGGACGCTGAACTTTGCATAAGGCTCAGGCTTTGAAAAAAAAGATAAAAACAAACAGCACTAAAAAAGCGGATAGAGGGCCCTCTATCCGCTTTTAAGTACAGCTAAAGCAAACGGATAATTACTTCTTCACCCAGTTACTAAAATTGTCCTGGGTTTTTGCTTTACCGTCTTCGTAGCCCGCACTATAAGCTTCAGTGATACGCTGCTCTTCACGTTCTGGGTTTAATAAATATCCACCTTGCCATCCTTGAATATATTCAGGGTCTACACCCATTTCTTCCATTTTAGTAACGGCATCATAATACTCTTGATTCATGAATTTCTCCTGTTAAATCAGCTGATTATCAAAAAAAGTTAAACTATAGTCTTACTTGATTCCGGTGAACCGGGAATAGGCTTCACCCGAATCCAAGATTCGTCGTACTTTATCTGCCGCAGCAGATAAATTTTCAGCTCGTCCGGTATGAGCTAAAACAATGGCGCAGGAGTATAGCAGACTGTCGTAGGAAGTGCCTTTATTTCCTTTCAGTGCAGCTATGCCTGCTTCTGCGGTTGCCGCAGCGGCAGCATCCACATCAAATTCTTTACATTTGCCTTCTTCACCTGCCGGTAAAGAGTCAGGAATAGGAACCGCGCGTGTCTTTTGTTCGATGCCAATACTGGCCGGATCGAACGTTTCAGGGCTCTCTTCACCATTATCCGTATAGCTAAAAACCTTGTGAGGTTGTTGCAGGGAGGGAATCACGCCACCTTCAACACCGCGCACAATCATCGCTGAGTCAAAGCCTGCAAAACGGGCTAACTCGGCATACACGGGAGGGTAAGCCTTATGCACATAGCCGGTGAGCAAATGGGTATGTTTTTTCGCACGTACCGGGCCAATCAATACTTCAACCGTGGTCAGTACCTGTCGCTTGATAATACGTTCCCGTAAAGACATGAGCTTGTGTAATTCGGGTGCATAGGCTTGTTGGTCAACATAAGCCCAGCCTATATCAGGGTTTTCAATTTGTGCGGCTGCTTCTGCCGATGATAGACTGACATTTAATCCTGCAGCAGCCAGGACTTTATGTGTTGTAATGCCATATTTAGGATTGATGGTTTCTAACCCATGTGAAACAGCGGGGAGACCACAGGCAGCTAAAACCGGGGGAATAAATGCACAAACAGGTAAGCTGCGATTATGGCCATTATACGGGTCGGCAATATCAACCAGCTCATCAACATTTGCAGTGGCAATATTGGCGCCATCAATAATGGCTTTTAAAATACCTTTATTTTCATCCATTGTTTCGCGCTTCATGCGCAAAGCAATCAAAAATACAGCCGCCTGTACCGGATCGGCCTCTTTATCGAGGATATATTGCATGGCAGCATACGCTTCCTCATAATTGAGGTCTTTACTGTATTCAGGGCCGGTTGCGACCTTGCCGATACAGGACTTCATTGCTGCTGCAGATTCATTATTCATAAAGCTAATAACCTAATAAAGATAAGGGTATTGTGTCAGGTTTGAAAGTATACCTAGCAACAATAGAAGTCTGAATATCCCCATAGAGGGATATAATTGACCAGAAAATGATTAAGAATCATATCATTAAAATACCTGACTAGTTTACTTTGAATAGATGCGCCAGATAAGTATTTCAGGATATACTACAGCATTTGGCATAATGCCTGGGCTTAACGTCCAGAATGAAACCGACAATATTGAGAGATGAGATATGGCGACAGATAACGAATTGGTTGACTTTGCGAGTGCAATGTCAGCATTTGAAAGCAAGCACTTTTCAACAGCAATGGGTCTATTAAGCCCATTTGCAGAGCAAGGCAATCCTGAAGCGCAGCATCGTATGGCGATTATGTACCAAAATGGACTAGGCTGTGCACAGAATGATGAAGCTGCCCTGAAGTGGATGACCGCTGCAGCAGAAAATGGTTTTGCCATTGCAGAGCATGGTTTGGGCTTTATGTATATGGAAGGGGAATGTGTTGAAAAGGATATTAACAAGGCGATTGAATGGTTTAAAAAAGCAGCCGCACAAGGTCTAGTCGGTTCACAAACGACATTAGCAATGATGTATCACGAAGGTAATGGTGTTGAGAAAGATCTGGTTGAGGCCAAAAAATGGTATGACATGGCCGGGTTTACCGATATGGAACTTGAGTAGAGTACTGCAAAACACAGTCACAAAATTATAGAATTAGATATGAACGAATTCCGGAGAAAAAAATGCGCCCAGCTCATTTAATGACCGTACTTGATAAAGAATTTTTAAGTACTGAACAGGGGCACCATACGCCAGTTATGATTTGGGGCCCTCCGGGTGTCGGCAAATCACAAATTATTGCGCAAGTGGCCGCTAAACATGAGATTCCACTGATTGATATTCGTTTATCGCAAATGGAGCCAAGTGATTTGCGTGGTATTCCTTTTCGTAACGGGGAATCCGTTGAATGGGCCGTACCCGCTATGTTGCCTGACAAAGAACGACATGGCACAAGCGGTATCTTATTTTTAGATGAAATTACCTCTGCGCCACCTAGCGTATCGGCTGCGGCATACCAACTGATTCTGGATCGAAAGCTTGGGCAGTATGAAGTGCCTGAAGGCTGGGCTATTTTTGCAGCGGGTAACCGACAAGGGGATCGCGGTGTGACTTATGCAATGCCGGCACCGTTAGCTAACCGTTTCTCACATTTTGACTTTGAAATTCATTTGGATGACTGGGTTGCCTGGGCTTATCAAAATAACATTGATGATAGGGTGATTGCCTTTGTACGTTTTCGTCCGGAATTACTTTTTGATTTTGATCCTGCGCATAATCCGGTTGCTTTTCCGTCGCCACGTTCATGGGAGTTCGCCCATCGAGCCTTGCAAAAGTTTGAACATCACCCGGAGTTACGTTTGGGCAGTTTTCAGGCCTGCGTTGGGCCGGCAGCGGGTATTGAACTTAATGCCTTTATAACCAACCTTGATCAGTTACCGGATATTGATGCCATTATCCGAGGTGAAGAAGTAGCTGCACCGACCGAAATCGATTTGCAATATGCGGTTGCATCTTCATTAGTGGGTCGTGCCATACGCGCAAAGGGTAGTGACAGTGCTGAAACGACATTTGGCCATATTCTGGATTACGCCAGTGTGTTTTCTCAAAAGGAAATGGGTGTGATGTTGGTGTCGGATATGCATAGAGCAATCGGTCAGGATATTTTTTCTGTTCCACAATTTGCGCAGTGGTCAAACAAAGTTGCTGATATTATGCTTTATCAATAGTATTTGAAGATTGATGAACACGGCCGTTGACAATGAAGCACTTACCGAGGTTGAACTTAAACTCAGTGCTGCACGTACAAAGTTAATTATTGATAAACCGTTTTTGGGTGCACTGGTTTTGCGTTTGCCAATGATTAAAGCTAATCCTGACTGGTGTAAACGGACTGCTACCGATGCTCGAAGTTTTTATTACAACGAACAATATATAAAATCCCTCAGTCTCGAACAAACACAATTTATTCTGGCACATGAAGCTTTGCATTGTGCATTATCACATTTTGCACGTCGCGTTCACCGGGTTAAACACCGCTGGGATTTAGCTTGCGATTTTGCCATCAACCCGATGTTAATCAAAGATGGTTTAACACCACCACCGGAATCCTTGTACTTGAAAACTTATGAGGGGATGACAGCAGAAGAAATTTATCCATTACTGGACGACAACGAGAATAAAGAAACGCAGGATCAGCATGTTTATGATGACAGTGATGAATCTGGTGATAACCCACAGGGTAACGATGATGATCCATTAAAAGA
>JALXDW010000403.1:2202-3971 GCA_027070385.1 Chromatiales bacterium | reverse complement strand
CACCAGGAACGGGTTGATATTATTATTCGGGTGAATAAAAAATAGCTTACCCCTTTCAACGGTTGGACACATTCGCGTTTAGCCCCTATTTTTAGTAGAATTCGCGCCTTCCATTATTGAGCCTGCTGGGCTTTCTTTATTTCTCCGAGGATGTCATATGTTTCAACTAGGTTGTGCGAATCGCGCCTGTTATCAAAATGAAATTTTATCCGGCTTAACCGTTGCGCTTGCACTGGTGCCGGAAGCGGTGGCATTTGCTTTTGTTGCCGGTGTGGAACCACTGGTTGGTTTATACGCTGCTTTCATGGTGGGCTTATTGGCGGCTATTTTTGGTGGCCGTCCAGGGATGATTTCAGGCGCAACTGGAGCAATGGCCGTGGTTATGGTCTCGCTGGTTGCCGATCACGGTGTGGAATATCTGTTTGCAGCGGTGGTTTTAACCGGTTTATTGCAGATTACAGCGGGTATTTTACGTTTGGGTAAATACATTCGCATGGTGCCTTACCCGGTTATGCTGGGCTTTGTTAATGGCCTGGCGATTGTGATTTTTCTCGCTCAATTACAGAGTTTTTATATTACTTCAGCGGACGGAACGAGTGAATTAATGAGTGGCTCAATGCTGGCTATTTTCCTTGTTCTCATTGCGGTGACCATGGCCATTATTTATTTCCTGCCCAAATTAACAGGGGCTTTTCCTGCTTCATTGGCAGCAATATTGGTTGTTTCTGTCGTGAGTATTGTTTTGGGGTTGGACACCAAAACGGTCGGTGATCTGGCTTCCATTGAAGGCAGTTTCCCGCAGTTTCATTTACCCTCAGTACCGTTTAACTGGGAAACACTGCGTATTATTTTCCCTTATTCGGTTATTTTGGCAGCGATTGGTTTGATTGAATCGTTACTGACTTTAAGCCTGATTGATGATGTGACCAATACCCGTGGTCGAGGCAATCGTGAATGTGTTGGTCAGGGCATTGCCAACACGGTAACCGGCTTTTTTGGCGGTATGGGGGGCTGTGCCATGATTGGCCAGAGTATGATCAACGTAAACTCCGGAGGGCGTCAACGTTTATCCGGTATTTCTGCCGCATTGTTTTTACTTGTGTTCATTCTTTTTGCCTCTGATCTCATTGAAGCCATTCCGATGGCCGCGTTGGTTGGAGTGATGTTTATGGTGGTATTGAGTACTTTTGAGTGGTCCAGTTTACGGATTATTCAAAAAATTCCTCGCACCGATGCTTTTGTGTTGATTCTGGTTTCCGGGGTGACGGTAGCAACAGATTTGGCGATTGCGGTTGTGGTGGGGGTGATTGTTTCGGCTTTGGCCTTTGCATGGGAACATGCCAAGCACATTAATGTTAAAAGCTATGACAATAAATACGGTATTCGGGTCTACGAACTCAATGGCCCGTTGTTCTTTGGTTCGGTCAAACGTTTTCTGGAATTATTTGATCCCGAAAATGACCCCCAAGAAGTGATTATTGAGTTCCAGAATTCACGGGTAGCGGATCATTCTGCCATTGAAGCCATTGATAATCTGGCAGAAAGATACATTAAAGCGGGAAAAACCTTGCATTTACGTCATCTGAGTCCGGAATGTACCTTGCTACTGGAAAAAGCCGGTGATTTGGTTGAAGTGAATTTGATGGAAGATCCGCAATACCATGTTGCCGATGATAAACTCGCCTAAAACAGGTCGGTTAAGTTAGTCTATACTTACTTTTAGCGGGGAAGGGGATATAAGCTGAGTTATTACCTTATCTTTTTAGTGT
>JALXDW010000403.1:0-2189 GCA_027070385.1 Chromatiales bacterium | reverse complement strand
AAATAAAATCAATAAAATGGGTACTCTTTATTTGTAAATTCGGGTTTACATCAAACAATGAAACTGTTCGGGGCAAAAAAAACACAGGCAACAAAGCCGGAGCATGTTTACAACAATGTGGTGTTTGCCGAATTTGCCAATCTTCCTACCCCGTATAAACAGGCCGATAAAAACCGTCCAAAAGTCGATGAATACGTTGCCCGCATTGCCGATATGCGTCGAAACCCCGTACGGATGTTGCAGGAAGCAACACAAACCCTTATTTCGCATAACAGCCTTATTTTAAAACCCGAAGTCCGTCTTGAACTGGCCGACAAATTATTAGGTCAGCTGTACCCGGTTTTTATTTTATATGTCAGAGAGCTGGCAAAAAGTGACAGTTCGTTACCCGAATCAAAAGAACGTGCCGCAGAACTGATAGCCTGTATTGACGTTATTGAACAACTGGCGATGTGTTACAAGCATGTTTTTAAACAGGACTTTTCGGTTAAGCCTAAACAATATAAAAAACACCGGGAGCGACTGTATACTTGTGGCTTTCGGGTACTTGAGCTGATCCGCATTGGTCAGCGATTTCGTGCCTGGCGCTATCAAAAACTGCCACACAGTGAATGGCAGGACTGCAATCAGATATTTTTTTCATTGATTTTACATAATGATGTGAGTGAACAGCATCAGTTACTGGGCAATATCGGTGCTTATATTCGCTCGCCTCAAAAAGATACAGCCCAGATACGCAACAGCTCCATACAAAGATTGTATTTATCGATACAGTTTAATGGCATCCTGGATTTAACGGCCTGGCCATTAAGATTATTTAATATGTCGACAGCCTATTTGGAAAGTTATTCGCAGGATATTAAAATTGAAGCCGATAATCAGGCAGCTCTGAAACCTGGCTGGTTGATTACCTTTCTGGGTCATTCTGCACCACCGTTGTTTCAGCGTTATGATAAAATGCCAACGCCTGCTATTCGAATTAATTATGTCCGGCTGTTTGAGCGTTTAATGCATGACCATGAAGAACTTGCAAAGATGCGTTTTCTTGACAGTGATGATGACAGCAAATTAAGTAAGCCGCTGGCAGAGTTAAACGATATAGACCGACAACCCTTTATTGAATTGATGTTACTCGCATTACAAAAACGTGAACGTAAGGAAAAACGTCACGCTGTTTTTGATCAGGAAAACATACGTGTTTACTTTGGTTTTAGCAATATACAAAGATTGTTACGTGATTATTTTTACGCAAATTCAAATCAGAAAAAAAAGATTCCAACTCGAAAGCTTGAAGATGAACTTGCTGGTTCTTCAGCTGCATTAGCGTCTGATTTCAGCAATTCCCAAACATCGGCATGGAAAACCGAAAATTTCAGTTCAGGCGGTATGTTACTTACAACCGAGTCGACCAATTTCACCCAACCTATTCAGGTGGGGCAACTTGTTGCTGTTGTGGTACAAAAAGAGGATGAGGTCGCGACAAAGAAAAAGCGGCGTTCCCGACATGTTGAAGTACACAAGGAAACAGCCTTGCCCATTATTGGCTATGTGTGTCGACTGGGGCATCAGAGCGAAAAACTGATTGAAGTTGCGATTGTTAGATTAACTCATTTTGTCGAACATGCCGTTATTAAAGCTGACAATAAAGAGTTATTTGAAGATGTTAAAGTTATTTTGCACAAGGATTTTGACAATAAATGGAAACTTATTGTGCCGGCCGAGTTTGAACTGGTCTCCGGCTTTCCTTGTCATTTAGTGCGTGCCAATGGAGATGAAATAAGATTACGGCTCGGTGATTTATGGCTGAATAAACGTGAGTTCAGTGTGTTTACCGCCAGTTCTCCAGACTTAAACTGATTTCTGCTTTTTTTATTCTCTAAACCGTAGAGAAAAATCCACTGCTTTTAAATGCTTGGTAATACCGCCAACCGAAATATAATCAACACCTGTTTCAGCTATTGCCGGGATGGTTTCCAGTGAGACATTACCAGAGGCTTCAAGTTTTGCAGCTTCTGTTTGATTGTCTTCAGCAAATTGTGTATTCAATGTCACGGAAAGTTTAGGCGTATCATTACTCATGTTATCGAGTAATATTCTTTGTGCCCCGGCTTGCAGAGCTTGCTGTAATTCATCGAGTGTTTCCACTTCAATTTCAACCGCCAGCTCTTTTTGCAATGCCACCTTTAATG
>JALXDW010000402.1 GCA_027070385.1 Chromatiales bacterium | reverse complement strand
TGATGTTTCATTCTCATTGGGTGATGGCTTACGTCCCGGTTCGATTGCAGACGCAAACGATGAGGCTCAGTTCGGTGAGCTTGAAGCATTGGGTGAACTGACAAAAATTGCCTGGAAGCACGATGTGCAAACCATGATAGAAGGCCCGGGCCATGTCCCCATGCACATGATCCAGGAAAACATGACCAAGCAACTTGAAGAATGTGACGAAGCACCGTTTTATACTCTCGGGCCACTCACCACCGACATTGCACCGGGGTACGACCACATTACCTCCGGCATTGGTGCAGCGATGATAGGCTGGTTCGGTTGCGCCATGCTTTGTTATGTTACACCGAAAGAACATTTAGGCTTACCTAACCGTGATGATGTTAAAGAAGGCATTATTACCTATAAAATTGCAGCACATGCTGCGGATTTAGCCAAAGGCCACCCTGGCGCACAAATACGTGACAACGCCATGAGTAAAGCGCGTTTTGAATTCCGCTGGGAAGATCAGTTTAATATTGGTCTGGATCCGGATCGCGCCCGTGAATACCATGATGAAACCATGCCCAAACAAGCACATAAAGTGGCACATTTTTGTTCCATGTGTGGGCCTAACTTTTGTTCAATGAAAATTTCGCAAGACGTTCGTGACTATGCAAAAGAAAAAGGTGTTGGTGTTGAAGTTGTAATGGAAGAAGGGATGAAAGCCAAGGCAGCAGAATTTAAAGAACAGGGAAGTGAGATATATAAAGAAGTGTAGCTATTATTGTAAATGCAGTAAAGCACACTCAGTTTGCATATCGTACTGGTGGTAAAGCCAGAGGTGATACTTTATCGTTTGCTATTTTTTCGAAACATATCAGGAAGCCGGTTATGAAAAAAAGTGTTTGTATTTTTTTACTGTTACTGTCTTTCAATGTTTATGCGGGCTATAACAGTATTTCAGCAGGTTCCTACAGCAATCGCTGGCAAACAACGCATTTTACAGTACAAGGGTATCGTTTTAGTACAGATGAAAATGAATTGGCAACAGGAATCGCTTATCAATATGGTTTTGATTTTGGCTTGAGTGTGGGGGCTGCATTTTCGACTGCAACAAGGGATTTTACCGGTACAAGTTCCAGCTTCAAGGGTTCAATTAATGAAAAGCATTTGCTGGCCAATGTGAATTATACCTTTAATCGTCATGGACGGTTTCGTCCTTATGTGGAAGCGGGGCTGGGTTTTACCCGGCTGGGTATTCAAACAGATTCCGGTACTGGCCCGGATACAACCATGCGGGGTATCAACAGGCATGTGGGAGCCGGGGCAAGGCTGTTATTTGGTCGAGGGTTTGGTATCAGCTTTGGTGCAAAGTATATCCGTTTTGATGTTACAGGCGATAATAGCGCAGATACAATGGAAACGGCGCTCACCAGTTATTTTGTTGGTATGAATGTTACCTTTGGGCGTTAACAATTTTTAATGCAGTCAATGCATGGCATAAACAGGGCCAGAAAATATATTCCAACCCTGTTGTGATTCAGGAAATAAAGTAGGCCGTTCTGGCATTAAGTGCAACATCGTACATTGCAGCAACACCGCATATATCAACGGGTACGACCCATTCATCTTCATCAAAGCCCATCATGCCGAGTGAAGGAGAACAGACCTGAAATTTGACACCCGCTTCAACTGCAATATCTATTTGTTCTTCAAGTGATGCCATTTGGCCTTTCATCATATAGTTAAACATTTTGCGTCCTAGTCCTGCAAAGGACATTTTTGAAGGTGACAAATCTTTTGCACTCCCGGGAAGCATTAGATTAATGAGTTTATGAGGAAACTTTTTACCTTTCAGGCGACGTTCCTTTTTTATGACCGAGCAACCCCAGAAAGTAAAGAACATAGTTACCTCCATCCCCATGCCAACAGCACCATTGGCCATAAAAAAAGCGGCCATGGCTTTATCGAAATCACCTGAGAGAACAATAATCGATACTTTATTGTCCGGTACACGTTTTTGCAGTTCAGCCAGAGTTGATTCCAGTATTGATACACGATCTTCCAGAACAGCTTCTGAAACAGGGCAAGGTTGCATTGCAGTTGTCATACGAGTTCTCCTTTATAAATTCTTGTTACGTTTTAAATTGCTATGCTTTGTGACACAATCTGTTATAAGAATATGCAAATAGTAGAATTTAGTGAAATGGTTTTTTGATTGTTAGTCGAACTAACTACCCGTGATAAAAGGTCATACAATGGATAAGTTACAGGTATTGGAATTGCTGGAGGCCACTCAACAGTTTGAAAAAAAACTTAACCTGGCGTTAATGTATTCCGGGTTACGCATTCCACAATTCAGGGTCATGTTGTTTCTGGAAAAGTCAGGTAATATTACTGTATCAGATTTAAGCCGTTATATGAATGTTACACGGGCAACGATGAGTGTGCTTGTTAATCAGTTATTAACTGCCGGGGTGGTTAAAAGCAGATCCAATATTAAAGACAAACGTTCATTTTATATTGTCTTAACGGAGTCAGGTTTGCGTCGTCTGGAGTTGGCAAGAAGGGAAGTTCAGCTTGTTGAAGACAGAATTTCTACAGCATTTGATAGTGCAACTATAGAAGCACTGAATCATTTCTCAAGAGAATTATTGTCGAAAGCTTAATGAAAGGTGTAACAATAAATTCATATGGTATTAATTTTCTGTACTCTGTTTCCGGGTATATTTTTTAAAAGTGTATTGAAATTTTGAAAATCGATTTTGACAGCAAGTTACTGGATAAATTACCAGATATTCTCAGGCAGAATCTGGAAAAAAATCTTTGTGTTTGTAATGAGGTGCCAAAAATAGAGGTTATCAATGCTATTATCAGCGGTGCAACAACGGTGGAAGCGGTAAAAAAACAGACTTATGCGACAATGGGTAGCGGTTGTTGTACACAGCAGGTTGAACGCTTGATAGAGTGTCTTTGTTCAGCTGCTCCAGGGAAAGCCCGCGTTAGCAAAAGATATAATCAGGACGATTAAGAAAACAGGTTTAGTTTATTGAATGCTATAAAAAGGAAAGGGGTAAATCGAAAATAATCGTATTTACCCCTTCGCCTTTATATTTTCTGTAAAGCAAATATTATAATTTATCTGCCTGGTCACCAAGATAAGCTGCGACACCGTCCGGTGTTGCCGTCATGCCTTTATCTCCCTGGTTCCAGCCTGCCGGGCAAACTTCACCGTGTTCTTCTGTAAACTGAAGTGCATCAACCATACGAAGCATTTCATCTACATTACGACCAAGTGGAAGATCATTGACAACCTGGTGGCGAACGATACCGTCTTTATCAATAAGGAAAGAGCCACGGAAAGCAACGGCACCGTCAGGGGTTTCTACGTCATAAGCTTTACAGATTGCATGAGTCATGTCAGCAACCAGTGTGTAACCAACCTGACCAATACCTCCTTCTTTAATGTCAGTGTTACGCCATGCATTATGAGCAAAATGACTGTCAATGGAAACGCCAATAACTTCAACATTGCGTTTCTTGAATTCATCGAGTCGGTGGTCAAATGCAATTAATTCCGATGGGCAGACAAAGGTAAAATCCAGTGGGTAGAAAAACACAACAGCATATTTACCTTTAACGGCTTCCTTAAAGTTATAGCTATCGACAATTTCACCACTGCCGAGAACGGCAGGAGCCGTAAAATCTGGCGCTTCGCGGCCAACAAGTACACTCATATTAAATTCCTTAGTATTGGTAATGGAAATAGACGGGGTTAATATTAAAGATGTCGATCCTAACGGGATAGTCGGTATATCTCAAGACAGAAATATCATATTCCACAAAATCATTTGACTTATAAGCAGGCGGACATTGCGCTTAATTCATTTTGCATGGAATTGTATCGCTAGAGACAGAACGAAGGGTTTCTTCAAGCAAGGCCGGGGTTGCCTGAGTAAAAATGTTGTTATCACTGAAAGTAAATATTCCAGCCATTTCTGACCAGCCATAAGA
>JALXDW010000401.1 GCA_027070385.1 Chromatiales bacterium | reverse complement strand
GTTATAATCAGCGCGACTGGTTGATAGCAGAAGCTGAATATCTGGTTAAACTGGCCAATCAGCGCCTGATTTTGGCCGCTGATGTTCGCAGCAGTCTTTATGCCTTACGCGCAGCCGACGCGCGCCTGCGTGAAGTTGGCAACCCACGTTTTATTCCCTTACGCCAGTCAATCGCGAATGATATTCAAAAGCTCAACAGTGTGACCGAAATTGACGTGATCAGCTTATCACTCAAACTCAATGCCATACAAAAACAAATTGAAAACCTGCCTTTAAAAACACCACTTCCACAAACCGCAAACCGGAATCAACAGCCGGCCACACCATCTGAACAAACTGATAGCTGGCAAAAACTGCCTGCCACCATCTGGCATGATTTAATTGGTCTGCTAAAAATACAAACCCATGATGAACCCGTACAGCCCTTACTTGCCCCGGAACAGCGTTTCTTTCTTGTTCAAAATTTGAAGTTACAACTGGAACAGGCTCGCCTGGCATTAATCAACAATCAGCCAGTCATTTATAAAGACCGACTGCAACAGGCACAACAATGGATTAAACGCTACTTTGATAAAGAAAACGCACTGACACAATCTGTTATTAAAAATCTGTCTGAGCTGGCACAAACCAAAATCACTACCACACTGCCGGATATATCCGACAGTGTTAATCAACTGCAACTGTTGCATAAAACAAAAATACCGGCAAAAAAAACCACTTCTAGCAAGAAGCATACTAAACCAAAAAAAACACAGGCTAAAAACAAGGCAGCGAAACCCAAAACAAAATCCAGAGCAACGCCAAAAATAAAAACACAAGTAAAGCCGCCTGCAAAACCGCTATCCACTAAAAAGATAAAACCTGTTACGGAACAAACAAAAACACCCGCAACAACCTCGCAACCGACAACAACTAAAATGCAAACAGAGATAACGGTTCAGCAATGAAAACACTGTTTAGTTTTTTAATCATTCTTGTATTAGCTGCCGTACTAGGTATTGTTGCCTACCAGGATAACGGTTATGTTTTGATTGGCCGCGGCCACACAACCATTGAAATGTCACTGGCATTTTTCATTCTACTGCAAATTGGCTTGTATTTACTTATTGCTTTTGTACTACGCAGTATCAAACAAACCTGGTCATTACCCGATATTATCAAACAACATCATCAGCGTTCAAAAATATCAAAGGCACAAAAAACATCAAAACAGGGATTAATCGCGCTAGCACAAGGACAATGGAAGAAAGCAGAAAAAGCATTGCTTAAAAATGTCGACAATGCTGAAACACCGTTACTCAATTATTTATCTGCTGCACGTGCAGCACAGGAATTAAATGAACCTGAACGTCGCGACCATTATCTTTCAATGGCGCATAAAAGTATGCCCGACGCCGACTTTGCAGTGGAACTCACCCAGGCAGAACTGCAACTTGCACACGGACAACTTGAACAGTCACTTGCCACGCTTGAGCATTTACGTTCCATTTCCCCTAAACACGGTCATGTTTTAAATCTGTTGGCTCAACTTTACGAAAAACTGCATAGCTGGAATGAATTAAAAAAACTGTTACCTGAACTTAAAAAATATAAAGTCGTTTCGACTCAAGAATTATATCGCTTGCAAAAAACTGTTTTTCAACATTTACTCAAGCAAGCAGCCACACCTAACGAAAAGCCGGATCGTTTAATTACAATCTGGCAGTCCTTACCCAAAGAACTTAAAAATGACGCTGATCTTATTCTGGATTACTGCGATCGACTTATTCAATTAAAACAGGACAATATTGCCGAGCCACTACTGAGGGCTGCCATTAAACACCAGTGGAATACCGCATTTGTTTATCTTTATGGCAAAATAAAAACTGACCAGCCACAACAACAACTCGACTTTGCTGAAAGTTTGCTTAAACAACATGGTCAGAGTCCGGTTCTGCTTCTGACACTTGGCCGTTTATGTTTAACTCTGGCATTATGGGGGAAAGCACAAGCCTATTTCGAAGCAAGCATGGGCATTGCTCCCATGCCAGAAACCTGTAAAGAGCTTGGCGAACTGATGGAACATCTCGGTGACACGGAGAAAGCCAGCGCCTATTTTCGCCAAGGGCTATTACTTTCTGCAGATTGTTTCTCTTATAAAAATCTACCGGTTTAATTCTAACGCTCAGCCCAATTCAATACCGAACAATCCAATACCGCCCCATCCTTAAACGTGAACAAATTTTAGTCGCTTGTTGTGATTATTTTATAACGGATAATCATCCTTTATATTATATTCTGCTAAAATCATACGATATTCTCTAGCAGAACAAAGGTGTATTTTGAAAATTATTTTTGATTTTACCCGCAAGTTTTTTTCCCGTCTTATTATATTGGCTTTAATTGCACTGATATTGATTGCATTCGAAGCTTACAAGGAAAACCAGGCCGACATCGACAAACGTATTGCCAAAATAGATAAAAAAATCAATCTGCTAAAAATTTCAAATGAAAAGATCAGTCAAAAAATAAGAAATTTGGAAATCAAAAAAAACACTACACTAAAAGCCGTCAACAATAAAACCCAGGAAATAAATCAAATCGCTAAAGAATTAAAGCAAAATAAAGAAAAGAATTTCGGTCATAAACTGGGGCCTGTTAAATATAGTAAAAAATTATTCAGACTGTCGCAATTACAGTTAAAAAGGCTGCCCTTATGGATTCAGTACACCGGGAAAATGTTTGAAATTGTTGAGGCTACAAAAGAAATGGCTATCAATAATACCAAAATCGCCACACTGGAATATCAACAAACGGTCATTAAGCAAAGTAATATCATAGATTATATCATTCTGCATAATATCACTTTGTTAAAAACTCACCACCTGATTATTCTGGCTTCCATTTTTTATTCACTTTTTTTTGGCAGAGTCACTTTAAAAGCAATTAACTACTATATATTTGCACCACTGGCCAGAATATCCTCTCCCATATTAATCAATGATGTCGATAACATGACAGAAAGTTCCATTCGCTATGGAACGCCACAAAAAGAAATCGTGTTACCCATTAAAAACAATGAGAGCCTCGTTGTGAAGCCCGGTTGGTATACTCTGAGTACTGCAGGGCTAACCCGAACGCGTTTTTTCTGGAAGCGCAGCAAACCTTTTTCCTGTTATGCCATGGGGCTGATAAATATGACGGAGTTCAGGAATAACAACTCTGCACTGCGCGAAATTAAAATTGCATCAGAGATCAACCCAAATCATGCAGTCATCCCGGTTCACCTGCAGGATCACCCTGGCTATATTGTCAGACATAATCATGTGGTCGCTATATCCGGTGATACTCTGAAATTGGAAAAAAAGTGGCAGTTTTGGGACTGGCGAAGCTGGCTCTATGGCAATATTCGCTACGTCTACTTCACTGGAACAGGTTCAATCTATGTTCATGGACATGGGGCAGTATCTACCAATGACGCAATAGCAAACAGTCATATTAAAGAATGGCATATCATTGGCATGGATACCGCGACACCCTTTAAAATGACCAGAGCCGATACTTTTATTAATTACTGGCTAAATAAAAAGCCACTGTATGACATTCATTTTCCTAAACAAGGCCGCTTCTTACAACAGCAGTCATTAGGTATAAAGGACGAGAAAATATTCAGAAGCTTGCTGGAAGATATCATGGTGGCTATCGGCAAGGTTCTTGGCTTTTAAAAACCGGGTTATTTAAAAAAACAGGGGGGCAAAGCTGCTGTCATTTGCAGCTGTCAGCCACCCCCTGTGACGTACAGTGTTTTTTTACTATGTGCTTTTATTGCTGACAGTTATAACTTCTAGTTACACTCTTTAAAAGCTAATTGCGAGCAAGTCTGGCAAATTTCTTTATCCAGAATATGATAAATCGCACTGATGGCTTCTTTTTTCGAGTCAAAGAAATGATGGTTGCCCACATGTTTAATAAAACAGGTTCTGGCTGCAAACTCGTAAACTTCAGAAT
>JALXDW010000400.1 GCA_027070385.1 Chromatiales bacterium | reverse complement strand
ATTCATTTTTGGATCTGGCCAACTGTGTTGGCGTTTTATATATAAATCAATTAGTTAACATTTTGGAGATTTGAGTGTCGTCCTCGTCGAATAATAATCGCGTTTTATCGGGTATGCGTCCAACCGGAGCCCTGCATTTAGGCCATTATCATGGTGTTTTAAAAAACTGGCTACAATTACAGCATGAATACCAATGTTATTTTTTTGTGGCGGATTGGCATGCACTCACAACCCATTATGATGATTTATCGAATCTCGAAAACAGCGTTTGGGACATGGTCATCGATTGGCTTGCAGTGGGCGTGAATCCGGGATCGGCAACGGTGTTTATTCAGTCACAAGTGCCTGAACATGCCGAATTACATTTACTGCTGTCAATGATTACGCCATTGAGCTGGTTGGAGCGGGTGCCCAGCTATAAAGATCAACAGGAAAAGCTAAAAGAACGTGATTTAGCCAATTATGGGTTTCTAGGGTATCCGGTATTGCAGTCCGCCGATATCCTTGCCTACAAGGCCGGTCATGTCCCAGTCGGAGAGGATCAGGTTGCCCATGTGGAACTCACCCGTGAAATTGCTCGTCGTTTTAATTACATTTATGGCCGTGAAGTTGATTTTGCAGAAAAAGCTGAATCAGCAATGAAAAAAATGGGTAAGAAAAATGCCAAACTTTATAAGGAGTTACGCAAAAAATTCCAGGAAAAGGGGGACGATGAGGCACTTTCTACTGCACAGGCTTTACTCAATAGCCAGCAGAATATTACTGCCGGTGACAAAGAGCGCTTGTTTGGTTTTTTAGAAGGCAGTAGCCGTATTATTCTACCGGAACCAGAAGCATTGTTGACAAAAGCGTCGAAAATGCCGGGATTAGATGGGCAAAAGATGTCAAAATCGTATAACAATACTATTGCCTTACGAGATAGCCCTGACGACATCAGTAAAAAACTGCGTACCATGCCAACCGATCCGGCACGAGTCAGAAAAACCGATCCCGGTACACCAGAAAAGTGCCCGGTTTGGAAGCTGCATCAGGTATACTCTGATGATAAAACATTGGAATGGGTGCAACAGTCTTGTACCTCTGCCAGTATTGGTTGTCTGGACTGCAAGACCCCTATTATTGATGCTGTTCTTGCGGAGCTTGCGCCAATATGTGAACGCGCGAAAGAGTATGAAGAAGATCGTTCTCTGGTGCGTACCATTATCAATGAAGGTAATGAAAAAGCGCGTGAAGTGGCAAAAGAAACGCTGGCTGAAGTGCGTCAGGTCATGAACCTGTCTTATCGATAGTCAAGTTGAGAGTCAGTGCAATAACCCGGCTGTAAAAAGTCATAATTTTAGCAAAGAGAGTCGAATGACAAACACGGTAGAAAATTCAGAAGCAGAAACCGCAGTGGAAGAGACGAATGCTGCCGTGATCCCCGAAGACAATACCACTGCCAATGGCCAACAGGCAGAAATGCCTTTTGCAGTTGTACAAGGTACTGCAATGAACACCTTACCGCAGGATTTATATATTCCACCAGATGCGTTGGAGGTTTTTCTTGCTGAAACGTTTGAAGGCCCATTGGATTTATTGCTTTACCTGATAAAAAAACAAAATCTCGAGATTCTGGATTTACCGATCGCAGAAATTACCCGACAATATGTTGAATATGTTGAAGTAATGACTGAAATTCAGCTGGAGCTCGCGGGTGAATATTTAGTGATGGCAGCGATGCTGGCAGAAATTAAATCACGTATGCTATTACCCAGACCAAAAACAGAAGAAGAAGAAGAAGGTGATCCGCGTGCAGAACTGGTTCGCCGTTTGCAGGAATACGAACGCTTTAAACAGGCAGCCGAAGACATCGATAAGCTGCCACGTGTTGGGCGGGATGTTTATAAACCAACGGTACAAATCCCGGACTTGAAGGTAGTGAAAGAGCCCCCCAAAGTCGAGATGAAAGACATACTTGCCGCCTTCAATAATGTAATGAAACGGGCCTCGGCTTATAAACATCACCATATTGAAATGGAACCGTTATCGGTACGTGAGCGTATGTCGAATGTTTTAAACAGTGTGCGGGCAGATGAATACGTGGATTTTGGTGACTTGTTTGATGTTAAGGAAGGCAAGAGTGGTGTCGTGGTTACCTTGCTGGCAATTTTAGAATTGGTAAAGCAGGCATTGATTGAACTGGTTCAAACAGAAGCCTATGCGGTTATTCATGTAAAAGCCGCTAGCGCAGCAAATGATGCATAAGCCAGGTTAATATTATTATCGGAATCAAGATTTTAAAGAGGTTGTTGGATGAACAATGATGAACTAAAACCTGTTGTTGAAGGTTTAATATTTGCAGCAGATGAACCCATGAGTATCAAAGATTTATTTGCTATTTTTACCGATAATACAGCCATTGAACAGGTACAGATCAAAGAAGTTATTGATCAACTCAAGAAAGACTATGAAGGAAGTGGTCTGGAGTTAAAAGAAGTGGGTAGTGGTTTCCGCTTTCAGGTAAGAGAACAATATGCCGAGTGGATTGCAAAATTATGGGCAGAACGCCCGGCAAAATATTCACGGGCATCACTGGAAACATTGGCATTGATTGCTTATCGGCAACCCATTACGCGTGCAGAAATTGAAGATGTACGTGGTGTCAGTGTCAGTTCCAATATCATTAAAGCACTTGTTGAACGTGACTGGGTGCGTGTTGTCGGTCATCGCGATGTGCCGGGGAAACCAGCATTATATTCAACAACAAAAGCCTTCCTGGATTATTTTAATTTAAAAAGCCTGGAAGACTTGCCACCGTTGTCGGAATTGAAAGATATTGACGCGATTAACGAACAATTAATCCTTAATGAAGCCGCTGAAGCAGATAATTCAGAAACAAATTCACAGGACAACATAGCCGATGATGATAAAAAAATGGATGAAATGGATACGGTTGACGATCTTGATGTGTCTGAAATGGCCGATGTTGTGCAACTTGACAGTACAAGTGATGAAGAACAATCAACCAATGAAGCGTTAACGGTAGAAAATTAATTTTATTGATTTTGAATTTTTGTCATTGTCATACTGTTGTGTGCAATGACCGTTTCCAAACTCTAATCCAAACGCCCTGATATCAAATTGAAGCCTCTATAATGTCCTTACCCAAATCATCTGATAGTGAAAAAATACAGAAAGTTCTTGCAAGAAAGGGGCTGGCGTCTCGACGTAAAGTTGAAGATTGGCTGCGTGAAGGTCGGATTAAAGTTAACGGTAAAATAGCAAAGTTGGGTGATCGGATTACATTGGATGATAAAGTTATTGTGGATGGCAAACCGGTACGCCATCTTAATCAACAGCAACGTAGTCGAGTGATTATTTACCATAAACCCACTGGTGAAGTTTGTACCCGCAATGATCCTGAAGGGCGTAAAACTATTTTTGACCATTTACCACGGTTAGGGGGCAGTCGTTGGATAGCGATTGGTCGTTTAGATATTAATACTTCAGGAATTATTTTATTAACCACCGATGGAGATCTTGCCAATCGACTCATGCATCCACGTAGTGAAATAGAACGCATCTATGCGGTGCGGGTGATGGGTGAAGTTGATATGAAACAAATTCAGGCCTTAACCAAAGGTGTGATGTTGGAAGATGGAATGGCAAAGTTTGATTCGGTTGTTGCTGCGGGAGGAGAAGGTTTTAATCGCTGGTATCATGTACGTTTACATGAAGGTCGTAATCGCGAGGTAAGGCGATTATGGGAAGCTATTGGCACACAAGTTAGTCGTTTAATTCGTATCAGCTTTGCAGGTATTCCGTTACCACGTAATTTGCATTTAGGTAAACGTCAGGAACTCGCTCCTGAAGATGTGAAACGTTTGCGTGAACTGGTTAAACTCGAAAGGGTACATTTACCTAAACGCAAGATGCAGCGTAAACGATAAAAGTTTTAATCAGATTGCTTTTTTCATTTGATGCTTGGAACGTAAAGTATACGGTTTAAGTGCCT
>JALXDW010000399.1 GCA_027070385.1 Chromatiales bacterium | reverse complement strand
CGGTTTTTTGCTGACAAAACGCATAACATTAAACGGTCTGTCATCGCCACCCATCATACGACTCATCATTCCCATCATTCCCCTCATCGGGGCGCGTTGCGGTAACGGTGTATGTCTTAGCATAAGATCTTCATTGTCACTAAAGCTAACCAGTATTTCCGCTCGTTCAGCCGGTGCTAGTCTTATTTTGCGTAAACGCACAGCTTGTTCTAACAGGCCGCCGTCTGAACCTATCTGGATAAATTCTCTTTGATCACTGAATTCTAAATTGAGTATTCGTGCATTTGATCCATTCAGAATCCTGAAACGCACTTGTTTGCGTTTAACTTCCAGCTTGGGTCGGACTACCCCGTTCACCAGTATTTCTCTGCCCTGAATACCGGCCATTTGATCATGCATACTGGTGATATAACGAAACGAACCATCCTGTCTGAAATCCCTGTCCTGAATAACCAGCGGTATATCGTTAACACCATATTTATCGGGTAACTCAAAGTCCTGTGAGTCTTTATCATCAATATAAAACAAACCCGCCAGCCCGTGGTAAACCTGAACACCGGTACGGTGATAGGCGTGCGAATGATACCACTGCATCGAAGCCGCCTGATTTATTTTAAACTCGGGGCTCCAGGTCTGGCCTTTTTCGACGACCTGATGTGGGCCACCGTCCATCTTTGCCGGTAAATGTACACCATGCCAGTGCAAGGTTGAAAATTCATTAAGCTGATTGTTTACATTTAAAACAACCTTTTCACCCCGGTTTGCCCGTATGGTAGAACCAAGAAAAGAACTGTTTACCCCAATAGTCGGTGTTTTTAACCCCTTAAAAAATTCTGTGGAACCATGTTGTAAATCCAGATCAAATATCCGCTTACCCTTTTCAAGTCTTCCATGTAATTCAGGAGGGATATTCAAAGGAGAGACAAAATCTTTTATCGAATAGGCAGCATAACCTGAACGTAAATAATACAAAGGTAATACGCTGGCTACACCCGTAATAGCAGTGGCCTTAATAAATTTTCTTCGTGTAATCATAATACCTCCCTATCCTTTTCTTTAACCTGAAATATTGTATTTTCAATACTTGTGCAACCTGCTTAAAATATATTGCTGACAAACCGGCATGACCTTTCAATATCTCATAGCCGGGTTCTAGTTATCGGAGAAGAGTTCTTTCAGTTCAGCCTCTGTTGGCTGACGACGAAAAACAACTTCGTCATTCACAACCAGATTAGGTGAATGTCGAATACTGTATTTTTCGACCAGTTGCGGGTTCTCTTCTGCAAATTTGACTTCACAGTCAATGCCTAAATCATATAATTCATGTTTCAAATTTGTACAATGGCTACAATCTTTTGTTGCAATAATGAATACATTCATATTTTTCTCCTGAATAAAGTTAATCCGTTCATTTTAAAGTCTGGTTTTACGCAACCTTAGTGCATTGGTAATCACCGATACTGAACTGAAGCTCATGGCCGCAGCCGCAATAATAGGTGACAATAAAATACCAAAGGCTGGATATAAAACGCCTGCTGCAACCGGTACCCCAGCAGAGTTATATATAAAAGCAAAAAATAAATTCTGACGAATATTACGCATGGTTGCACGGCTTAAACGCCTTGCACGCACGATACCGCGCAAGTCACCTTTAACCAGCGTGACACCGGCACTTTCCATTGCAACATCCGTCCCGGTACCCATGGCAATACCGACATGTGCTTGCGCCAGTGCCGGGGCATCATTGATACCGTCCCCAGCCATGGCAACCGTTTTACCCATTGCCTGCAACTCTTTAACAATTTTTGCTTTTTGATCCGGTAGCACATCAGCTTCTACCCGATCGATACCCAGTTTGTTGGCAACGGCTTGTGCGGTCGTTTTATTGTCGCCGGTTAGCATCACCACTTCGACACCTTCTGCATGTAAATCTTTTATCGCATTTGCAGTGGTTGTTTTAATCGGATCGGCGACACCAATGAGTCCTGCTGCCTTGTTATCAATAGCCAGCAACATAACTGTCTGGCCTTCAGCACGTAGTTTATCGGCTTGTTGCGGCAAATCACCCACTTCAATATTTAAACTCTGTAATAATTTTATATTACCCAGTGCAATATTTTTACCGGCAATAGTTCCGGTCACACCTTTACCGGTGAGCGACTGGAAGTCATCGGTTGATAATAATTCTATGCCGCGCTCTTGGGCTCCACGTACAATCGCTTCGGCAAGTGGGTGTTCACTGGCACGTTCAAGACTTGCGGCCAGTTTTAAGTTTTCATCGTCAGTAAAACCATTCTCAGAGACGATTGATACCAGTTTTGGTTTGCCTTCGGTTAAGGTACCGGTTTTATCGACTACCAATGTATTTACCTTTTCCATAATTTCCAGTGCTTCAGCATTTTTGATTAAAACCCCTTCCATTGCACCTCGACCGGTTCCTACCATAATAGAAATCGGTGTTGCCAGACCCAGTGCGCAAGGGCAGGCAATAATTAATACGGCAACCGCATTAACAATGGCATGCGCGAGGCGAGGTTCCGGTCCCCAATAATTCCAGACAATAAAGGCAATAACCGCAACCAGTACAACGGCAGGTACAAAGAAACCGGCAACGGTATCTGCCAGTTTTTGTATGGGGGCACGTGAGCGTTGTGCTTCGGCAACCATGTTCACAATCTGAGACAACAAAGTATCAGCACCGACTTTCTCAGCACGCATTAACAGAGTGCCAGTTCCGTTTACGGTTGCACCAATTAATTTATCACCAGTTGTTTTACTCACTGCTAGTGGTTCACCGGTTACCATTGACTCATCAACATTGCTTTCGCCATCAACGACTGTTCCATCAACCGGAATTTTTTCACCCGGACGTACTCGCAGGGTGTCTCCAACCTTGACGTTTTCAAGCGGAATATCTTCTTCCCTACCATCATCATAAACAATGCGTGCTGTTTTTGGTGCCAGGCCTAACAACATTTGAATGGCTGCATTGGTTCGTGATCTTGCACGTAGTTCCAATACCTGCCCCAGTAAGACCAAAGCAGTGATCACGGCTGCTGCTTCGAAATAAACATCAACCAGTCCTCCTTCCATTTGCATGATCGGTGGAAATATTTGTGGCATCAACAAGGCCACCATACTGTAAATCCAGGCAACCGATACACCTAACCCAATCAAAGTAAACATATTAAGGTTCCAGCTAATAACAGATTGCACTGCACGCACAAAAAAGGGCCAACCACCCCACAACACGACCGGAGTTGCCAGTACGAATTCAATCCATTGCACCGTTTGCATCGACAAGCCTTGTGGTAACCAGGATGGAACAAGATCGGCTACCATTGCCAATATAAATACCGGCAGTGCCAGCACCGTACTTACCCAAAAACGCCGGCTCATATCTTTGAGTTCTTCGTTGTCTTCTTCAACCGTTACTGTACGCGGCTCCAACGCCATGCCACACTTGGGGCAGTTACCCGGTTTATCCTGCACAATTTCAGGATGCATTGGGCAGGTATATTCTGTTTTTGTTGCTGCAACAGGAAGACCTTTCGGTTCCAGCGCCATACCACATTTAGGACAACTGCCCGGCCCTTGCTGTTCTATTTCCGGGTGCATTGGACAGGTGTAAATTGCAGTTTCATCTTGCGGTTCTGTTGTTGATGAATCTTTATTTAAATAACGCTGAGGGTTATCAGCAAACTTGTTGTGGCAGCCGCTACTACAAAACCGGTAGGTTATGCCCTGATATTCAAACTGGTTTTCTGCATCTGGCTTTACTGTCATACCACAAACAGGATCTTTCAGTTCCTCTTTAGCCAGGTACTCCTGTGGATTAGCAACAAACTTGTCATGGCAAGTACTACTACAGAATCGGTAGATTATGTCCTGATACTCAAACCGGTTTTCTGCATCAGGCTTTACTGTCATACCACAAACAGGATCTTTCAGTTCTTCTTTACTGCTATGTTCTTGTTTGTTTGCCATAACCTTATCCTTA
>JALXDW010000398.1 GCA_027070385.1 Chromatiales bacterium | reverse complement strand
GCTAAAAGCGCAGGGCGTAGTGCTGGAAGATAAGGGTATGGAAACCAGCTGGCGGCGGGAATAAATCAGGCTGCCGGGATTATCCTGAGCAGCCTGATTGATAATAAAGTTATTTTTTACAGGTATCTTTTGTACCCGCAGGTGCATGACTAATATACGGTCGACAAAAGCAGGGGCTAACACCGTTATTCCAGTGTTTTTTGCAGCGGGCAATCCATAATCTGGTTTTCATCTTTTTAAATTCTAGCTCACGCTGTTTCTGTAAACGTTGTTTTTTAATTTTTTCTTCTTCACGTTTGCGTTGCGCTGCCAGTTCGGCCAGTCGTTTCTTTTCCTGCGCAGCCTGCCGTTGTTGTTCTTCTTTTTTCCGGGCTTTTAACTGATTGACTTTATGTCGAATATTATTACGCGCCTGACGTTGTTGTGCTGAATCATTACAGGGATACGCAATTTGTTTTATGCTACCTGAAAATTCAACCGGTGGTTTTGCATAGCAGTTTCTGGGTTTTCTGCTTATCGGGGTGGGTATTTTTCTGGCTTTTATATGGCTTGTTGCAGAGGTCTTTTTGTGGGCATCATTGAGCTGCGTTTCATATTGTTTAAAGTTTTTTGCAAAACCATTCATATCATAATTAAGAATAGTCAGATGCTTGCCTAAGCGGGTTATGAATTGCAGGCTGGATGATTTTTTGAGTGCTGTAATATCAGCGGAATCCAGTTTAATCAGAAATTCTCCCTGATCTATTTTACTCTCACATACATTATCTTTGATCCGTGTATCCTGTTTTATAATTTTAAATGAAACAGGATTAAGGCGGTTTTCAAGACACCACTGGAATTGGGGTAGCCTTTGCCCATCAACAATAATATCCAGAATACCCAGTTGTTTTAGCGGGCGGCTGCCTGTTTTCAGGCCAGTTGGGTCATTTAAAGTCAGGCGTAACAGCAAACGCTGATTGTTAATGGCCAGATGATAATAATAGTCATCCCCCCGTCTTCGATGCTTACCGCTTTTTAATATGCCCAGTGGACTATTGTGCCAGTTTGTTTCTGGACCAAAGTCATAGGTTTTATCTTTGTTATAGGGGTTCATTGACGCCTGTGCGTTTAGGCTAAGGCAGAAACTGAGTAGAAGAATTGAGAAGATTGAAATATTTTTAATGATCTGTTCCATAGTCCTGTGTGGCGTTTTATCACGCCTTATATATTTTTATTACGCTGAAAGGGAGTTTTTATTGTTTCATTATTATAAATATATTATTTCCATAAACTGTATAGCCTATATCCCTGTAAATTCAATAGTCAGGTCAGTATTATATGAATGCAATGTAAAAATTTATATTGCATATTCCTGAGTATGTTCTATATAAACCCTGAAGAAAACAGGTATTTAATTTAAGTTCGCGTGGTTTTATTGAAGGAGCAAGAAATGTCTGCAACAAAAAAAATTCTGCTGTCGGCCGCTATATCCGGTGTGCTGATCTCACAGTCGGCATCAGCGGCCAACTGGACAGAAAGATTAACCATTAGAGGCTTTGCTTCTGCCGTATATCAACAGACCGATGAGTCTGTTTTTTTTAATGGGGATTGTGATCGAACAATCGGGCAGACAGATCCGATAAATTTTCCAATGGTGGCAGATCGTTGTGCAGGCGCAGGTGATATTGGTACAGTAAATGGTGTTGTTCCAGATAGTGGTGGTATTAATAAAGATGGTTCTTTCCGGCGCACACGTATTGGCCTGAATATTAATGCCAATGTAAATGAAATGGCGACAGTGCAAACCCAGTTCCTGGTGCTGGAAGAAGAGGATGGCTACAAAATGCATCTGGACTGGGGGTTTATTAACCTGGCACTGGATGATGAAAATACTATCCGCGCCGGTAAAATCAAAATGCCAGTAGGTCTGGTTAATGAATACCAGAGTGTCGGTTTTGCCTTTCCCTGGATAGAAGCGCCACAGTTATTTTATACCCAGGATTTTAATGGCCCCAATGTAACCCGTGAATCTTATCGTGGTTTGAGTTATTTATGGCAGGGTTATACAGGCGACTGGGCGCTAAGCTCGGATTTATACTGGGGGCAGATAGCGCTGGAAGGTATGAGCTTAAACAAAATGCTGGGTTATACCTTTAAAGCAGAATGGGATGAGTCCGTATATGTGCAGCTGAGTACTTATAGCGGAAAAATGATTTATGAGCCACGAATGGATTTGATGCTCAATAAAACACATCGGGTAAAAACGATTGGTATTGGTGGTGATTTAGATAGTTTCCTGTTTTATGGGGAATGGGCTAATGTGACCATGGGTATGGATATGCAGGAATCGACTACCTGGTATGTTAGTGGTGGCTATCAGTTTGATGATTACACATTATTATTTACCCATCAGAATATGGACAAGGGGGTTAATGTTCCTGATGCCATGAAGAACGCGCAAACCATAGACTCCATTACCTTACGTTATGACTTTGCCTATAACACGGCCGTTAAATTTGAGCTGAGTCAGATTAATACAGATTTAGGTTACGGTTTGTTTGCTGCTGGAACATGGGTGGACACAGGCAACGGAGTTGATATACAACCCTCTGACAGTGTCAATATGTTTGGTATGGCGCTTGAGCTGTCATTTTAAGGAGGATGGAGATGAAAATGCTATTGAATAAATCTGGAATCCATCTGCTGGTTTTAATAACATCATTGTTATGGATGCATCAAACCCTGGCAGATGTGGCAGTTATTGCAAATAAATCAACTACGATTGGTAGTATTGATAAGGATACAGTGAAATCAATTTATCTGGGTAAATTAAAATCCTGGCCAGATGGTTCATCACTGGATGTGGTCGATCAATCACCGGGCAGTAAGGCGCGCAGACTATTTCTTAAAAAAGTCGTCAGAAAAAAAGAGCTTAAATTTGATTCTTACTGGTCAAGAAAGGCTTTTTCCGGCAAGGGAACACCACCCAGGAATATGGACAATGACGCGGATGTAAAAGCATGGGTTGCCAAAACCAAAGGTAGTATCGGTTTTATCGATGCATCCACTGTGGATGACTCAGTAAAAGTGCTTATGCTTGTAAAATAAACAATAAATACTTTCGCTCTGTGCGAAAGTATTTATGCAGGGCTTAGCTGGTTATATGCAGCGCAGGGAAAGAAATGTTTACGCAAATAAAATTACCCATAAAATTTAAAATATTGATGATTGCACTGGTCGCTATACTGGGCTTTGCTATTATCACAGCTGTTCAATACTCAATTAATCTGGATAATCATTCCCGTTTAAATGCAGTTAAAAATATTTATTATCCGGTGCTTGAATATCTGGATAAAAATCAGGTTGTTCTGGATAAAATAATCAACACATTAAATGCAGCGGTTTCTGATGGTGAAATGGAAATGCTTGAAGATGCAGACCAGATGGCAGATGAAATGCGTAAGGATTTCATAGCAGCGGCCGATCTGGATGATCAGTCAAGGGAAAGTCTTAATCATTTACTTCAGCAATTTAATGAATATTATGTCATTGCCCGAGCGCTTACAGCAGGCATGATTGATGAAGTATTATCCAGAGAGCAAATTCAAAATAATATGAAAGCCATGTCGGAAAAAATTAATTTATTCCGAACAGGCTTGAATGATCTTAGAGACAAATCCTATAGTAGTTATGTACAGGCACTGGATAATACCCAGGCATCCTCAGCAGCAGCGATGAATACCATGATAGTTGTAATTCTGATATGTGTGGCTGTATTAATCGTAACGGCTTTGTTCATTTCCAGAAAAGTATCGGATAATTTACAGGCAGTGATTGAATCCCTGAGGCGGATTGCTTCAGGAGACTTAACCTGTGAACTGACAACAAATAGTCGAGATGAGGTCGGAGAGGTTGTGGAAAGCTGCAATATTCTGGTTGAAAAACTTAGAGCAGCTTTAACCGAGGTGGCTAACTCAGCGGATAATATTGCATCTTCTGCGGAAACTCTTTTTAGTACGGCAGAGC
>JALXDW010000397.1 GCA_027070385.1 Chromatiales bacterium | reverse complement strand
CTTATAAATAACACGCCACTCATTGGAATTCTGCCCGAGAGTATAACGAACAACCCCTATTTCTGCCAGTGAATCACTCTTTTTCTGAATTGAAATTATCCATACAAAAATAATGTTATTTATTCCATCAATATCAACACTCAAATCGGCCTGTTTTGAATCAAAGTGACACAGAGACTTTTAACAACGCTTTAAACAACGCCTGCTCTGAAGTCTGTATTTCATTATTTACATTCAGTAAAGTCGACAAGTCAACCGAAGTTAAATGTATTTTACTTATTTCCTTGTAAATACTTTCGGCCAACTCATGATGAAATAGATGGCTGCTTTGTTTTAAACGGGATAATTCTTCTTCCAATAATTCATTTTCATCCGGTTGCGCCAGTAATGTCACAATAAATACATAGGTTGACTCTGCGGAGGCTTTTAATTTATCAAAATATTGGTTAATGGTATCATTGTCGATAATAGCAAAGGACTTCATATCCGCATCAATGTCTTTTAATGCTTTTGCTGAATAAACTGCTGAACGTACTGCACTGATAAGTTGTTCGATTTTAGAAGACAATACATCGGCTGCTTCATTATTGCCATTTTCATCGATATTATTCAGTTGTATTTTAAGTGCATAACGCACTATTTCACCTTCAAGTTGTTTCAGTGCAATATAATGTTCCAGCTTGCTTGCAGATGCCAGCATCACTGGCAAACTGAATTCAGTCTTTGTATTTTCAGGCAGCGTAATGCGCATAAAGCGTAAATTAAGTCGTATCACCAAATATAAAAGATAACGTGTTTCCTGAATAAGTGCCTCCAATGCCGCATCGGTTACTTTTTCAGGAACATTATGAATAAAACGTTGAATATGATGTTCATCTTCTTTAATCCAGCGTTCAAGCAAACCGGCATATTGCTTGGTAAAGGGTAAAAATAAAACAAGCCCCAGAAGATTAAATAAACTGTGGAAAGCCACCAGTGAATACAAAGGATCATGAATTTGTAACTGCTGTATCAATGCCAGTAGCGGGAACAAAGCGATAAATGCTAACGTATCAATAGAAAGATTAAATAGCACATGCGCCATTGCCAACCGTCGCTTGGCAACCGCACCTTGCAAACTGCCTAATAATACCGTGCTGGTGGTGCCCACATCAGCACCAATCACAATCGCAGCAGCAGCGGGCAAGGGAATAATACCGGCATATAATGCACTCAATGTTAGCATCATTGTTGCGGAACTCGACTGAATGATGGCCGTAAAAATAATACCGGCCAACAAATAGACGATCAGTGGGTAACCGGTTAAGACTTGCATATCAACATAGCCCGTCAGACTGCCCACACTGTTTTTCATGAAATCCAGTCCCATTAATAACAGTGCCAAACTAAAGGCCAGCTGACTAACGGCTTTCCACTGTCCTTTCAGTAACCCGTAACTCAAGCCACCCAGTGCTGCCAATGGATAAATCAAAGTTGTCAAATTCAGCTTAAAGCCCAACATGGTGACTATCCAGCCAGTAAAGGTGGTCCCCAGATTAGACCCCAGAATAATGCCAATGGCGTTCGCCAAAGGTATTATCCCCGCTCCAACAAAAGCCAGTACAATTAGCCCGACTAAAGAGCTGCTTTGTACAATGGCCGTCGCCACAATACCTCCCAGTGCGGAACGAACGGGATTATCGGTGGAATAACGCAAAAAACGCCGAAAACGCCTGCCGGCAAGCTGTTTTAATGCAACTTCGAGCTGCCGCATGGCAAATAAAAACAACCCCAAACCTGCCAGAAGTTGCCAGTAATCAAAATAACGACTCATTATCGAGGTTCTCGCCACACGCTATCATTCCTCACCAATTTTTCAGTATTTAACTGAGTCTAGCAAAATAAAAAAGGCTTAAAAATCAAAAATGATTGTCATATTTTCCCAACTAGAAGCTGGTATACTATGTAAAATCTCTTTATTAACTTAATATTTCCAAAGCCCCTTTATGACTGATATTTCCCAAAACGTATTGCCGCCTGAACTGGAAAAAAAACTCAGCCACTGTAGCCGTCTTCCAAGCTTGCCCTCTGTTGCACTTAAAATTATTGATGCCAGTAAGGATCCCGATATCGGTCTGAGTGAAATTGCCGCCATTATTTCTGGTGACCCAGCGATATCAGCCAAACTGCTTAAAATAGCCAACTCTCCACTTTATTCTCAACGACGCACTATTAGTAATTTACGCGAAGCCTTAACCTTGCTAGGTTTTAATGCTGCTTTAACCATTGCCCTGAGTTTTTCACTGTTTACAACCTTGCGTCATGCCCAATACAGTTATGAGAACTACTGGAAACGTTCCATTTTGTCAGCCGCCATTGCCCGACTGCTTGGCCAACAAATGGGTTTGTCACGGCTCGAAGATCTTTTCCTTGCTGGCTTGCTGCAAGACATCGGCATATTGGCACTCGAAAGTTTGTCTCCCTCTCCTTACCAACAGGTCAATAAAGACGGTATAAAACATTCTGAACGCATTAGCCTGGAACTGAATTGTTTACATACCGAACATTCCTACGTTGGGGCGTGGTTGTTACAGTCCTGGAACTTACCCGAAAGAATCATAAATGCAGTGCTGTACAGCCATTCATTAAATAACCACTCTGCAAAACAAAATACAAATCTGAATCGCTTTCATTATTGTGTAAGCCTATCAGGCAATTTAGCGGATCTCTGGCTCGAAGATATGCCAGATGAATTAATACAATCGACCAAAGAAGCCGTGCAAATGTTTCTTGGTATGGACAATAACGATATCAACATGCTCATTAGTAATATTAATAGTGAACTGCAAAATATATCCAACCTGTTTGAAATTAATCTAAATGATGAAATCGTACGCGGACAAATACTGGATGAAGCCCATGAGATTTCATTACAAAGAAATCTTCAAATCATTAAACAGGCTGAAGAAAATCGCCGATTAATAGAAGGTTTTGAAACACAGGTAAAAAATATAAAAGAAGAGAGCCAGCAAGATCACTTAACCCGTATCTATAACCGGAAGTATATCGATCGTTTTTTGTCTGAAGAGTTCGAGCACGCCAATATAAACCATTGGCCTCTGTCTCTGGCATTTATTGATATCGATAATTTCAAGGAGATCAATGATTCCTATGGCCATCTGGCAGGTGACAAAGTACTGACCGCCATTGCTGAATTTTTTTCCAGTAATATACGGCAAACCGATGTATTGGCACGTTATGGTGGTGATGAATTTATCCTGGTATTACCGGGTGCAACCTCTGATATTGCCGAAACAATGCTATCCAGACTGGTGAGCTTGCTCAATAAAACGTTAAAAATTGAATTTGAAAACAAAGTGATACGCACCTCTGTTTCCATTGGACTGGCAACTCATATGGATAAACATGATTTTGACACGCTGAAAGATTTCATTCGTGCTGCCGACAAGGCACTTTATAAAGCAAAAGCTGCTGGCAGAAATTGCCTTGCAACCTATTAGATAATATCCAGCAACATACTTTTTATAAAAACAACCAAATATTTGATCCAACTCAATGTTATTTTTGTTTTCTGAACTATTATTTGAAAGTAGTTAATAGTTAGTTCAACTTTTACAAAAAGGAGGACAGAATTATGACTCAAGTTCAAAAAACCACTGACCCTAATGTCACCAAACTTCATGAAGATAAAGCAGCTCCAACACGTCGTATGCTGACGCCATTTGATGAGTTTGATCATTTTTTCGACCAGCTAAGAAGCAAAGACTGGATGCATCCATTTCATTGGCCTGAAGCGGTTCAATCACGCTTGCCACTGTTTACCAATGGCCGTATGCCAAAAGTCGATATCATTGATCGCGAAAAGGAACTGTTGATTCGTGCTGAATTACCAGGGGTAGAGAAAAAAGATCTGGATATATCCATGACCGATAACAGTGTCACTATTAAAGCCGATAGCAGCTACGAAAACAAGGAAGAAAAAGCAGATTATTATCGTTCTGAAATTGTACAGGGTTCTTTTGCCAGAACGATTGGCCTGCCTGCTGATGTGGATATTGATAAAGTGAAAACTTCCTTTAAAAATGGTGTACTGGAGCTGACTGTGCCAAAACTGGAACGCTCACAACGACGTTCAATTGAAGTTGAATAAACAGATAAAGTTAGGTTTTCTCACACTTGACCGGTGTTCCTCACACCGGTTTTTTTTGCCTTTATGGTAAAACTGCTACTCAACTTGCTCGCACTTTTTACAATATAATTGTATACCAAGATGCTCGGCACGGCCTTTTTCAGTTATCACCCAGTTTCTATTTTGCCATGGCGGTCGATGTCGTACATGTTGTGTATGGCCACATTCCAAATCAGCCACCCAGTCATCTTCTTCATCAATATGAAAACTGATTATTTTCTGCCACATCCATTAACCTGCTATGCAGATATTGCGCCCACTATTTTTTGCTTTATATAAAGCTTTGTCGGCACGCTCAAACAGCATTTGTACCGTTTCATTATCATGTATCTCACAAATACCGGCTGAAGCTGTTACCTTGACCGGCTTGTCACGAAAATGAAAAGCACATGCTTCAATCGCCTTGCGAATATTTTCTGCAATTTTCATTGCTGCTTTAAGTTGCGTACCGGGTAATACCACTACAAATTCTTCACCGCCATAACGGGCAACAAAATCTGCATCCCGAATATTTTCAGATAACATTTGCGCCACTATTCTGAGTACCTTATCACCAGCCTGATGGCCAAATTCATCATTCACCCGTTTGAAAAAATCCACATCCCAAACCATCAGGACAAACGGTGTGTTGTATTTTATAAAACGATCATATTCCTGACTTATCCATTCATCATAAGCCAGGCGGTTCGGAATACGAGTCAGGGTATCGTGTGTCGCTTGTAAACGCTTTTTCTCAAGTTGCTCGCGCAATGCTTCTGCTTCACGTTTTACTGTGATTAACTCTTTTGCCAGTTGTCTGACCACATCATCTGAATAATTTTTCTGGGTGTTTTCAGCAGACAAGAAAGTATCCATATGATGCCGTATCATAATCACATGTGATTTTACGTTGTCTTTTAAGGTATCAATATTTATTTCTTCTTTGAGAAAGTCGTCCATACTTTCGGTGGCTTTATTCATGCTGTCTTGCATATTCTTTAAATTATCTGAACGTTTATCACTGATACCCGATAATATTTTTACTTCCTCATCAATTTCCTGTAATCGTTGACCCAACTCGGACAGAAAATCTTCCAGTTCCTTGCGCTCATCTTTTAATGCCATTTGTAATGACATAACCAGTTCAACCGTCTGTCCAAGACAAACTTTTAATTTGTCAGGTTCATTCATTAAGGTCTGCCGAATTTCTTCAGCGATAACACTTAAATCATCAGGTAGACTGATCAATTCCAGAAATTCAATTAGCAGATCAACTGCCTGTCTGGAAAACGATGAAGATGCTTTATCATCATTGTTATTCGTTATTCCCAGGCTATGCGCAATCGCTTCCATCGTCTCGACTGCCTGCAATCGTGTCTGGCTAGCTGCCGCTTTTAACTGTAACTGTCTTATTTGCCTTGCATCAATAAAACTGTCAGGAATTTTTTTTAGAAAACTAAGTAACAGAACCGGATATTCAAGTGTTGTGTCTTTTTCGCTTGTTGAGTCCTGCTTTAATCGATCATCACCCTGTGACGACACACTTTCTGCTGTTTTGTATTCCGTACGTTGTTCGGTTTTAATCGGCTCGTCTTTTATACTTTCCGACCCGCTATCAACCGGTTTGGCGGCTTCCAATGCTTCATCGTACCAGAGAAATTCCTGATTAATCAGCTTAGTAAAAGCATGAATAAATTTCTGGACTTCATCATCCTGTATGTTACTAAACTGTCGAGCCAGACCACGCTTAAATTGCTGAGCTTTATCAGACCACTGCACTCTGCCAATACATTCTTCCACCAGTTTTTTTGCGGAATAACCATTTTCTGTGTCAGTTTCGGAAGTATCAAGGTCACGGATTAATGCAATAATTTTATCCAGCTGAACGCGCAGGTTAAGACTGGCTTTACCGTTACGAATATCTTCACGTAATGCATTCAGCAGTTTTGTCAGCTGTTTATTTTCAGTACTTGCTGCCAGACTGATGCGCACAATGGCGTTTCGCAATAATTTCTCAACCTGATGCCACTGTTCTTCTTTATATTCCAAGTCGTCCAGACTGTCGTAATATTTTTTCTTCCTCTGGCTGGACGGCCCATCATCTGTTGGCTTTTTGCCGAAAACCATGCCTAACCGTGCCTTTGAATATGTTTAAAAGAATGTTCGAATTGCTGCACTGTTTTTAATTCCAGTCCCTCAGGTAACTCAATATCCATCACAATGGGTAAATGATCTGAGTAGGTGTCAGAAAGTGCCTTGATATCCAGAACTTTAAGCTCGGAAGTGACCAGTATGTGATCGATGGGTTGGTGCGGTCGCCAGCTGGGGAAAGTATGACACTCTGACAATGGCCGATGTAATTTTGTTTTGCGAAACAATAAATTCATTTCATCACTATCGGCTTTACAATTCAGATCGCCCATCAAAATAGCGTGAGCGGAATCATTAACAAAATCACTGATAAAATCCAGTTGATTGAGTCTTGCCCGTTTGCTAAGCGCAAGGTGCATAATAAAAATAGTTAAAGCAGAATCACCTTCACCATAGCGAGCCATGATGGCACGCCGTCCTGGAATAAAACCGGGTAAACGAATATCAGTAATTTTATCAGGCTGATAACGGCTTAAAAAGCCACTGGCATGTTGGGCAAAATGCCCTAAATTACGATTCACCTGATGATACCAAAATGGGAAACCGGCACGTTCCGCCAGAAATTCAGCAAGATTAATATAGTTACTCCGAATACTGCCGGCATCCAGTTCCTGCATACCCACAATATCGTATTCCCGGATTAAATCTGCAATCCTGTCCAGGTTGGTTAAACGAAATGAATGCGGTAAAACATGCTTCCAGCTGTGTAAAAGATAATGATGCGGTTTATCAGTGCGAATGCCAACCTGCACATTATAACTCATAACTCGCAGTCTATTCTTTTCAGCCTTCATACCTTGGTATTAACTCTTCTGTTGTCACTGATAAAAATGTTTTTATATTGGGCAAACCATCTCGCCCAGTTTGCCGGTTAACTTCAGATTTTCACGGTAGTCCACCGGACAATCAATCACACTCACGGTATTGTCATTCAGGGCTTTTTTAAGTGTTGGCAACAAATCGTCACCCTTTGCAATACGATAACCTTTGGCTCCAAACGATTCAGCATATTTGACAAAATCAGGATTAGTGAAGTCAATATTGGATGAACGCTTAAACTGATTCATCTGCTTCCACTCAATAAGTCCATAGGCACTGTCCGTCCAGATTAAAATAACAATCGCGATATCTAAACGCATCGCGGTTTCAATTTCCTGTGAGTTCATCATAAAACCACCATCGCCTGTCACTGCAACCACCTTCTTATCGGGGTTGACTAGCTTGGCAGCTATCGCACCGGGAACAGCAATGCCCATGCTGGCAAAACCATTGGAAATAATACAGGTATTGGGCTTCTCACAACGGAACATCCTAGACATCCACATTTTATGCGCACCGACATCACTGATGGCAATATCATCCAGTGCCATCGCAGTACGCAAGTCCCAGATAATTTTTTGCGGCTTCATCGGTACCGTATTATCATCCTGATGCTGATTCATCTCTTCAACCAGTACATGCCGCAATGCATTCATCGCATTACCCGCTGATGGTGTGGCTATTTTCATAATACGTTGCAGTGAATGTTTAATGTCACCCACCACGCCAATGTCGACCGAATAGTAGGCATCTACCTCGGCATGATTTTGATCAATATGAATAATTTTACGATCTTTGGTCTGGTGCCAGAGATAAGGATGGTATTCCACCAGATCATAACCAATACAAATGATTAAGTCGGCCTTGGCAAAACCACAACTGATATAGTCATTGGCCTGTAAACCGGCACTGCCCAATGCCATTGGATGTTTAAAGGGGATGACCCCTTTGGCCATAAAAGTATTGGCAACCGGAATTTTTAACTGCTCAGCAAACTCCATCAGTTCCTTACAAGCGTGGCCACGAATAACACCATTACCTGCCAGAATCATCGGTTGTTTTGCCTGAGAGATCATTGTAGCAGCGGCATCCACTTTAAAACCCGGAGGTTCGGGAGACATTGGGTTCATGGTATCGATAGGGGAATCATCGATCTCCATTTCAGCAATGTTTTCCGGGAACTCGATAAAAGTTGCGCCTGTTTTTTCGGTCTGCGCGACCTTGAAGGCTTTACGTACCACTTCGGTAATCACATTGGGTGATAAAATACGAGAGGAATATTTGGTAATGGGCTGAAACATCAACTCCAAGTCCAGCACCTGATGGGATTCTTTATGCAACCGATGCGTACTGGCTTGACCGGCAATAGCCACCACCGGTGCATGATCTAAATTGGCATCGGCAACACCGGTTACCAGATTTGTTGCCCCCGGCCCCAATGTGGCAAGGCAAACACCGGCTTTACCGGTAAGACGGCCATACACATCCGCCATAAATGCCGCACCTTGTTCATGGCGCACGGTAATAAATTGAATACTCGAATCCAGCAGCGCATCCATGACATCCAGATTTTCTTCACCTGGGATCCCGAAGATATATTCAACACCCTCATTTTCAAGGCACTTTACAAATAATTCAGCCGCTTTCATCTATTCTCCTTTTTTATGCTAAAGAATATCGGCTTTGTCAGAAATACCTTTAAATTTAACCTGCTCGATTATCCATTAGTCACTTTTTAATGAGCCTGCTGTGACTCAAGTTTAATCAGGTAGTCTGTCACCTCAAGCATGCCTTTATGGCCATTCGCAATCGTCCCACCGGTACGCCACTTACCATTTACAATCAAAGTAGGTACGCCCTGCGCCTGATAGCGTTTGCTAAGATCTTCAGCTTTTCTTACTCGGGCATCGACACTGAATGAATTAAACACATCCATGAAATCCTGCTTTTTAACACCGGCCTGCTTTTCAAAAAAACCGGCTATGGCAGCTTCATTACCTAACCGTGCACGTTGCTCATGCAAAGCTTTGAATAAGGGCCCATGAATTTTTTCTTCGACCCCCAATAACTGTGCCGTATAAAAAACCTTTGCAAAAAAACGCCAGCGCGATGAAAAAACAGCCGGTACACGCTTAAAAACAACATTTTTGGGCTTGTTTTTAAGCCACTTTTGAATTAATGGCTCAAAACGATAACAGTGTGGGCACATGTACCAAAATAATTCCACGACTTCCACCTGATCTTTGTTCACCGAAGTGGATACCGGTGGATTAATTTTTAAATATTCAATTCCTTCATCAAAAGTCTCTGCTTGTACCGAAAAATTCAGCAACAATAAAAAAGACACCCCATAACAATATTTTGAAAAACGATTAAACACGGACTTCTCCTTTTGTATCTTGTTCAACGGCCATACTCAAACTTATAACTCACCGTATGAGTGTAAACCGGCCAAAAACATATTCACCCCTAAAAAGGCAAAGGTTGTAACAAACAAACCGATGACAGCCCACCAAGCCATCGGTGTACCACGCCAGCCTTTGGTAAACCGCATATGCAACCATGCCGCATAATTAAGCCAGACTATCAACGCCCAGGTTTCTTTTGGATCCCATGACCAGTAACCACCCCATGCCTCCGCTGCCCACATGGCACCTAACACCGTCGCAATGGTAAAAAATGCAAAACCCAGAGCAATCGATTTATACATGACATCGTCCAGTATATCGGTTGCCGGTAAGCGTGTGGCCATTAAACCCGCTGGATTATGACGTAACGCACGTTCTTTTATTAAAAACGCCACCCCGACCATTGAGGCTAACGCAAACCCACCATAACCCACAAAATTGGCAGGTACATGAATTTTCATCCAGTAACTTTGTAATGCCGGAACCAACGGTTTAATTTCTGATGCCCCTTTCTCAAAATGGTACCAGAGTAAAAAACAAACCGAAGCGGAAATAACCAGCAATACAAAACCACCCATTGCCCGGGTTTCATAACGCATTTCATAATAGAGGTAGATCAGAGCGGTAATAATCGCAAATAAAATAAATACCTCATATAAATTGCTCACCGGAATATGCCCAATATCGGAGCCTACCAGATATGACTCATACCAGCGCACCATTAAACCCACCAATCCCATGGTCACCGCTGACCACACCATTGCTGAAGCAACCTTACCGGCAAAACTACTGCGACCAAACAATTCTATAAAATAGGCAACCGTTGCCATAAAGAACAAGGCACTCATCCACATTGTTGCTGACTGACTGGAGATTAAAAATTTTAAAAAGAATTTTGACTGTTGCTTATCATTTGTCAAAATATCAATCGCAGCCTGCCCGGTAATGCCCTTTGCTGCCAGAGCCTGCATGGCAGGATTATACAGACTGATTGCAAACAGGCTTAATACAGCAACGGCCACAAACAGGGTTCTGGATGGTTTCCACCCCCATCCCAAACCAATTAAAGCAACAGCTGATGCAAATAAAATCCCCACTTCATATTCATCCATGTATGCCGCATATTGACTGTATGCATACACACTACCGGCTAACATGGCAACAGCGAACAGCCAGTCCATGATGGTCAACTGTTTTAGCCAGTTTTGCGCCTGAAATTGTTGTGGAAGAATATTCTCATTCATGTTGTAAACCTAATATTTGTATTGACCATTATTTTATTCGTTATCGGATAGTAACGCTTTTAGTTGTTGTGCAAAATTTTGATAGCGCTTGTTAAAGCCAAATTCATTTCTGTTGGTGCTACCTGCAAAAATAACATCCAGTGCTGTACCGCCTTCAGCTTTGACAACCATTATCCAGAAACGTTGCTGCGCAATATAAAACATCATGAATACGCCAATTATCAATAACAGACAACCCAGATATACAATATTTTTCCCTGGGGCTCGCGCAATCTGCAAGCCGGAAGACTCGCGCTGTTCAAAATCAACCAGTTGTAAATAAAACGGTGTACCATAATATCCAAGGCCGGCCAGCGCACTGACAGCATCTTCAAAAAACACACTCTCAGCATCACTGATACCCTTACTGATATCAATGCCTTCTTCTCGTAACACCAGTAAATACATATTCTGTAATGCTGTTTGTAAAACACCCATATAGGCTTTGGCAATACCCTGCTGTTTTTCTTTGGGTACTTTTGCCTGAATGTCTTTATCAATGGCTATATAACCCCCCTGGCGAAACAGCTTAACCAGACGTACCATTGCCTGGGTCACTTGTTGCTGCAAAGCCAGATTATTCTTGTCTGCATCACGGATACCGCCACCCACCGTTGCCTGCGCCATTTGCAAGACTCGCTTATCATCATTAAGAATGGCATGGAATTTAAAAAACCGCTCCATTGTTGCATTCGCATCAACAGGAATATGCAAATATTTAAAATCTTCATTCACCGTTTCACGCATACCGGTTAAATAAAAATAACGCCCCTCCAGTTTAATAGGTGACATATAATTAACATACTCGCGCGCCTGTCCACTTTCATCCCTTGCTTTAAAAACAATACTGGCACCATAGTTTACAAAACGCTTGTTGACACTTTTATCCGTATTCGGAAAAATATTAAATTTTCGAAAATCATCAAATTCAAGAACATACTGACCATTTGAAGTTGTAATGCTGGCTGATTTTTTCACTACCGCTTTTATTTTTTTAGGTTTAAGTTCTTCACTGCTAAAAAGTGGCCGCACCATCAGCTCAAGCTGGCTACCACCATCACCGAAACTGGCCTGATAAATGGCATAACCACGATAGATAAGCGGGTGATTCACCGATATCATCGCTTCAAAATCGTTGCCATACTCTTTATCATGTATCAGCAAATCACTTTCAAATGATTTGGGTTGCCCCGATTCATAATGCTCAACCCGAAAGTTTTTTAATTCAATCGCAAAAGGAAGTTCCTGAACCAGATAACCGTCACGCACATTCAGAAAAACAAAATTACTGCTGCTGCCTTCCGGCAGGGTGATGGAACCACGAAAAGACAATGAATCATCCGGCTTCAAACGGCTGATAGCCGGTACTTCGTTGGCCAGAATATCACGGGTTTCGATTTTAACTTCACCCAGCCACTCTTTTACTTTTAAACTTAAATTGCCGTCTATCAAACCCCCGATACAAATCACGACAATCCCAACATGGGTCAGAATATAGCCCAGACGATTAATACCGCCTTTTTTTGCAACCAGCGTATGGTGATCATCAAACACTTCATCGCGCAGCTGAAAACCATACTGCCCCATATACAGCTTTGCTTTTTGTATCAGATGGGCCGCTGTTGTTTGCGTGGAAGCAACTCGCCATTCCGATGTGTGCTTCATGCTTTTCAGGCTTTTTGCCTTGGCATGAAGACGAAATTGCTGCATTTCACGCAACATGACAGGCGTATTGCGATAAATACAAACGCTGGTAGATAACACCAGAAAACCCAGCAGTAACAAAAACCAGATGGCCGAGTAAACATCATACAAGCCAATGCTGCTAAACACGTCATGCCAGAAAGGCCCAAACTTAATAATATAATCATTGTATGGCTGGTTTTGTTGTAATACCGTGCCAATGATCGATGCTACGGCCAACACGACCAAAATACTGATAGCCAGATTCATTGAACCCAAAAATTCAAGCAAAATGCTTTTTTTCGAAGGCTGTCGTTGTATTTTTTGAGGTTGCGTTTTATTCATTATATTTTGTTTGAAACCAGGAAAATATCCTGGCTGGCCTTGAACTTGAAGCTGATAAACTTATGTATGATTTTCTTATGCCTGGCACTATCAATGAAGTCATTCTCTCTCAGCTAGAGCCTCGCTCGCTTTGCTTGCTCCGCATAAGTGCGACTAAATTGTTCCAATTAAGTGCGATGCTCTTTCTCTTTCTTGAAACTGCTCTGCCAATGAAATCATTCTCATTCAGCTAGAGCCTCGCTCGCTTTGCTTGCTCCGCATAAGTGCG